>JANNCA010000356.1:0-2667 GCA_031386075.1 Oligoflexia bacterium | reverse complement strand
TCTTGAATCATCAATTTTCGGTTGGCTAACTCCTGAAAAACCCCTTCGCGGATTCGAAAACTCTTCAGCTGTTCCTCTGAGATTTTGCCGCCCGAAATGCTTTTAAAAAACTCCATTCGTCGATTCAGCTCTCGGTTAAATTCAGCAATAGAGATGGGATCTCCATTCACGGTCCCTGCCACTGAGCCTTCATGCAGCCCGCGAGTCGCCTTAGGACTGAACACCCCATAGAAAACAAAAACAAAGGCAATAAACGCAATGATACCGCCAATGACGACTGTACCCATTTTTTCCCGAATCCAACTGAGCATAATACTTCCTTTTTTTTATCGAACTTTTTACTATCAAGCCAGATCCCACCACAGCTCAAACTAAATCAAATCTTCGATAAACCATTGATTTACTGCTATCACCTAGCTACGATGGTACCACCGAGGCGATGAGATTTAATCATGATTAAGTATCTGAAACAATACAGATTTTATATAACTCTCTTTCTTTTTATACTGATTCCCGTTATTGCGATCGATACCTCTACCCGCTCTCCGAGGGATTATCGATTCTACGACCGGGTGATCGTGGGACTCACTTCTCCGATTCAAACGGCGATCAGTTGGTCCCTTGAGCAAATAGCCTCTTCGTTTGAAAACTACATTTACCTCTGGCACACTCACCATGACAACATCACTCTCTTAGAAGAGAACCGAAAACTCCTCAATTCCATTGCCAGCCTACGAGAAACTCAGCAAGAAAATATTAGATTCCGGAAACTCCTTCAGTTTGAGGAAAAATTCAATCTTCATTCTATCATGGCTCGGGTGATTGCGACGGGCGTATCGACCGAATTCCGCTCAGTTCGCATCAACCGGGGAGAAAACGCCGGAATTAAACGAAATATGGCCGTCGTCACCGACGAAGGGATTGTCGGCCGTATCTTGAGAACGACCCACAACACCAGTGACGTAGTCACCATTCTAGATCCTCTCTCAGCCGTCGATGCCATTGTCGAGCGCTCTCGAGCAAGAGGGGTCGTAGAAGGACTCACCGATGATGCTTGCCAATTACGATATGCCCTCAGAACAGACGACATTCAACCCGGTGACATTCTCATTTCGAGTGGCTTAGGAGGGATCTTTCCCAAAGGAGTGGTCACTGGAACGGTCTCTAAGGTGAACCGAAAACCTTATGGAATCAGCCAAGAGGTTGAGGTCCGGCCCAGCGTCGATTTTTCTAAACTCGAAGAGGTGCTCGTGATCTCTGAAGGGGACTTTGAGTGACAAGAATCATTCTTCGGGCACTCAACGGACCCTTTCTAATCTTTTTTATTGCCTTGGGAATCGCCTTTCAAAGCTCCCTCTTTATCACCTGGCCGTTCCACTATTTTCAACCAGACCTCGTTTTGTTAGCCGTTGTCTGGTGCGCACTGAGGAGAGAATTTGAAGAGGGTGGCATTCTCACCCTCGTGATGGGAGAAATGACAGAAATCCATAGTTCATCCCCCAGTGGGCTTTATTTAATTAGTTACATGGCTGTATACCTTATGGTTCGCGGCAGTGCTCGACTTCTGGTGATCCCAAGCTTATTTTCTTACGCAGTTTTGACCCTCGTGAGCTCGATCGTCTGGAAACTCATTGGCCTGATCGTCCTTCATCTTTTAGGAGGAAGTGCGAATCAGTGGAAGCATACCGTGAGCTTTCTCCTGATTGGGGCGGCCATTGAAGCAGCTTTTTCCTTGTGGGTTTATCGCTGGCTCGAGCGGTTGGATTGGATCACTTTCAAAAACGCTCGGGCCGAACATGCTTTAGATGAGGAATTGCAACTCGATAGCGAAGGTTTCTAATGGCTTTTTTAGGACAAGAAGAACAGATTCGAGAGTTTCAGGATCGATTTAAATATCTTTATGCGGTCGTGTTTATCGGACTCGGGCTTTTGGTGTGTCGCCTCGTTTTTCTTCAAATTCTCAAGGGCGACCAAATGCGCCAGTATTCCGAAGAGAATCGAATCAAACGGGTTAAAATAGCGGCCCCCCGGGGGATGATCTTCGACAGAAACCATAGGCTTCTGATCGACAATCGCCCCGCATTTGACCTTGAAATTGTTCCCCAGTACTTACGAGAGTCGAAGCAAGAAGAACCCGTGCTCAAAAGACTTTCTAAGATGATCAAGATGTCCATCCCAGACATGAAGGTTCAACTCGATAAGGCAAAATCTCAGCCCTCGTTTATGCCAGTCAAGATCAAAACAGACCTCACCCGGGATGAAGTCGCCCAAGTCGAAGTTCGCAAAATCGATATGCCGGGCGTTGAAGTCAAAGAGGAAATCAGAAGGACCAATATTTTTGGGGATATTGCTGCCCACCTCCTGGGTTACATCGGGGAAGTCAATTCGACCGAACTTCCTATTCTCAATAAACTCATGATTCGTTACCGCCAAGGGGATAGCATCGGAAGATTTGGCCTCGAGCAACGAATGGAAGACTACCTCAGAGGCCTTGATGGTGAGGAAATTAAAGAAGTCGACGCACTCGGCCGTGTTAAGCTGGACCAAAGGCAAAGGCGGGTCCTCAAGACCAACCAGGGAAGGCTGGCCATTCCTGGCAAAAACCTCATTCTTACTATTGACCAAGACCTCCAGCAGATTGCGACCGAAGCCTTTGGCGAAAAAATA
>JANNCA010000349.1:0-2749 GCA_031386075.1 Oligoflexia bacterium | reverse complement strand
TCACACTTCGTCTCGAGTAGAACATCAAAATAATTGCGTATTTTGAAAAGTTAAGTTATTACATAGATCAATTCAATTATTATTTAAATTAATATACAAAAAAGGTACTTTAAAAATGAAAAAAATAGCATCCTTGCTTTTGCTGTTCAGCTTTGCTGCCTTTGCCCGTGGCAAGACTCCTCGTATTTACGTGGAAAGCAAACTTTCCGATCATTCGCCTGGGATTGAACACCAAAATGAAGAGCGGTCTTCAGAATTCGCATCTCCCTACCAGAGTGAGATCAGTCGATTAGATCGAAAAATCGTAGAATTAGCTCAATTGAATAGGATTGAAAATCAAGGTGAAAGCCCAGAGCGGATGAATTTAGCTTTTCAACTCAAGAAGTGTGCAGAAACTGCTTTCGCTCGTGCAGTCACAGCCTATACAGAAGGTAATCTAGGAAAAGCTAGAGGTTATGAAGGCATTGGCGAAAATTTTGTAGTTCATCTAAGAAAAGTTCTCTCACAATAAAATGAAAATGGCGCACTTTCAGTCCTACTTGAATCCTTCTCGATCTAAAGGTATTAAAGACTGGTGAGAAAATTCTGTTGGACCTGCCATCGCCCGACTCTTAGGTGTTTTTGCACTCTAGCCCGCCCGTTTGTTAGTTTCGCCGATTTTGCTCTGATTGTGCATCCTGACGAGATAAAAAGTACAGTGGGGACCGCTTGGATTTTGCGAAGGTCCATTTCTAATATTGAATGGTTTAGAAGCAAGGGAGATGAAATTGATTCAAACTCAGCCTTGATCGATGCCCTGAGGATACCCGGCAGGGTCCCTCTCCTCCTTTTTCCAGGCACCCACGCATTTAACTTGAGCCAGGATTCTCACGAGGCCTGGATCCAGCTGGTTCCGAACTCGCAACGCCCATTCTTCATTGTGATTGATGGAACCTGGACTCAAGCTCACAGAATGTTAAGAAAAAGTAGCCTACTTCGCTCTTTACCCCGAGTCAGTTTTGAGACCCCTCATCTTTCAGAGTACGGCTTTAAAAAACAGCCTAACTCCCACTGCTTATCCAGCGTGGAGGGAGTCCACCATGTCATTGAGGTCCTGGGATCTCGTCAGTGGGCGCCACTCCCCGCACTACGTGAGCATGATCAGATGATCGAAATCTTTAGAAATATGGTCCGCTACCAGTTTCAACAAATCAAAGCTCCTCCCCAATTTCCGAGGAAAGCTGTAAGCTTTGGATCGGATCCTGTTGACTCCGGAAACAGAGATCTAAAATCACAACAGCGCCTGGTCCAAAACTTACAACAATCCCAAATGGAATGCCTTCGTCCAACATGAATCACTCAAGGAACTCTCTTAGAAACAATACCCCATCCGTCACCGCTCACAGCCCCCGCGTGACGCTCGATCGGCTATTCTCCAAGCTCGGAATTGCCTCGAGAGGCACTAGCCAAAAGTGGATCCGAGAAGGTCGGGTGACAGTCAGGGGCCAAACAACCAAAAAACTCGATACTTGGGTCTCTTGGCCCGGCGACTCTATCGCTCTCGATGGAAAATCACTCACTCCTCCTGAAAGGCGCTTATTCCTTTTTCACAAACCCAAAGGTTACATCACCACCCACCACGACGAAAAAGGGCGTAAAACCCTATTTGACCTCCTCCCTCAAGATTTTGGATTTATCCACGCGGTGGGACGCCTCGACCAAGCCACCAGTGGCCTCATCCTCCTCACCAACGATTCAACGCTTTCTAGCTTCCTCACTGATCCTGTCAACAACGTGAACCGAATTTATCTCGTTTCTATCCGTGGAAAATTTTCAGAAACCAAATCCAATCAGGCCAAACAAGGCTTAATTGACCAGGGAGAGAAGCTTCAGTGCGAAGACATCAAAATCCAGAAAAGCTCTGAGCGAGAAACTCATTTAGAAGTGACTTTGACCGAGGGGAAAAATCGAGAAATTCGCAGGCTTTTTAAATTACTCGGTCACGAAGTCACCCGACTCAGACGAATCCAATATGGAACCTTTAAACTGGGAACCCTCCTCCCCGGCGAATGGTTGGAAGTCCCTATCTCAGGAGATGACTCATGAAGCTTTATATGATCCATTGTGGATTTTACGATCGAGACCTTTGTGAAGGTATCTATGAATCCCACGTGAATCTTTTTGTGGCGGCAGCCAGTTTTGACAGTGCAAAAACTCGAGTGAGAGAAAATTTGGAGTTTCAAAAGAAGAAAATGCACATCGATGGAATGCAAGAAGTAGCCTTGGTCTCGGGCTTCAACATCCAGCTGACTGAAAATTTAGAACGCCCGAATGAAACAGTCCTCATCAGTCACCTCCATCGGGATCTGTAAATTCCGAGCGAGTCCTAGGCACCCTAGCCAACGAGTCAGGAAGCGGCAGTTTTCTAATCCACTCGAGCAAAGCAAGGACCCCAGAAAGGAGTCTTGATATCGAGGTCAAATAGGAGACTTGAGTCCATCGGAAGACTCTCCAAATTCTTGTGCTACATTAAGGATTATGACTCAAATACGAAAAACCCTATTCAACCAACGAATGCTGGTCATTTTGCTGCTTGGATTTTCCTCTGGAATTCCAATTGCCTTGGTAGGAGGGACCCTTCAGGCATGGATGGTCAGCCTAAAAGTGGACCTGACCCTCATTGGGGTATTTTCTCTGGTTGGCTTGCCTTATACTCTCAAATTTCTATGGGCTCCCCTTATGGATCGCTACGTCCCTCCCTTTTTAGGGA
>JANNCA010000329.1:0-9928 GCA_031386075.1 Oligoflexia bacterium | reverse complement strand
TGTTTCTGTTGCTCGCTTGGTTGGTGTTGTTTCCTGGAGGCGAAAGCTCAGCATTCCCAGTTTTTACAAAGTAGTTCCAGAGTTCTGGAACGACCGTGGGGTCCCATTTTGCTCCGGTCCAAATTTTTATTTTTTCTTTCTGAGCTAGCGTCAGTGATCTCGAATGAAATATAGCTGCTCGACTGATAAAATGGGGTACGGGTGATCCGGGTGGCGGAGGAGAAGTGCCCAGGAATAGAGCACAATGAGCTCCTTTTTCAAGGAGGAATGCAATTCCCTGGCCAAGTGGATCCGTTCCAGACTTGAGTTGAGAGGGATCCCAAAGGAGAAGTTGAGGCGATGGTTGGGTGATCCTACGGGAAGTCTGTTGAATTTCGGGCTGCTGTAAGTTTTGGATCGGGGCCGGTTGCGACTTGACATCACTATTCTCGGAGTCTACAGGTTCCGATCCAGAGCTGACTGATGCATTCGGGGGAGTAGAGCTTTCAATTTCCAGGGTGGAAGGAGCATCTGTGGTGAGGGTAATCTCAAAAGGGGGCTGCGCGACTGAAGAGGGTGGCGAAACAGAGGGCTCGGTTGTTGGAGGGGATACTTTGATTGCCATAGGCTTCCGGTTGAGCAGGCGCGATACGCTCGGCATGTCAGAGTGGGCTTCTTGATTGATTGAAAAATTAGGACATGTGCTGTCTTTTTGTTTTTTTTCTCCGCTCATGATGGTCTCTCTTAGTTTGACTCTTCGGGTGATTGACTTTCAAGCTTAAGAAGTAAACGGATTAGTAGTTGACGCGTAAGATATGGCATGGTACGCGTCAGTATAGGATTTGTGAGAGGAAAAGGGAGAAGAAAACATGCGCTTAACCTCAAAAGGACGATATGCAGTTCGGGCGATTTTAGACCTGACTTTTAATTCAAATGGAAGGCCCGTTCGTCTTCAAGAAATTTCAGAGCGTCAAAATATTTCGCTGCATTATTTAGAGCAGCTTTTTCGTCGGCTTCGTAAAGGACTCGTTGTTAAAAGTGTTCGTGGACCCGGTGGAGGATATGTTCTTTCTCGATCCATGGATGAAATTTCCATTAAAGATGTGCTCATCAGTGTAGGTGAAAACATTAATCCTGCTCGTGACCTAGTGGGGACGGGCGATATTAAGAGCGATACTGTTGAATTTATTTTGACAAAGACCTACTTTGAAAATTTAGGTCTCATTATGCAAGAGTATTTAACCACGACTTCTGTAGGTGATTTAGTTCGTAAAGCTCGTGGAACTCAAGAGCTACCTAAAACGACCAGTGGTCTGCTTGATACGGGGTTTCAGGTTCCTCATGTTCAGTCCAATGTTGGTAAAGGCCGCGACTTATCTTGATTCTAATGCCGGAGCGCCTCTCAGTCCATGTGTGGCAGGGGCGCTTCTTCCATTTTTAAAAGCTCATTCTCATTTTATTGCTAATCCTTCAAGTTCTCATTCTCACGGACGGTTTGCTAAACGACTCCTTTTTAAAGCTAGGGAGCAGATCGCTTCATCATTCAGTTCTCAGACTCATCCTGAACAAATTCTTTTTACTTCCTCGGGAACCGAAGCAAATCAACTGGTCATTCGGTCAGTACTCGGTCCTTTGTTGGGGAATCTCCATAAAAAGCCACATTGGATTACCACGGGTGTTGAGCATGATTCCGTTCGTCAACTGATTAGCTGGTTTGAGGGCTTGGGCGGGAAAGTGAGCTATTTACCTGTGAATGAAGAAGGGGGCATTCAAACTTCTTCTCTTTCTAGTCTAATTACCCCAGAAACTGCTTTAATCAGCGTCCTGTGGGTCAATAATGAAACGGGGGTTATTACGGATGTTCCAAAACTCATTCAGGCCAGAGATCAAGCTGGGAATGAAGGGAAATTCATTCCTCTTCACTTAGATGCTGCACAAGCATGGGGTAAGTTTCCCTTAGAGCTGGAGTCTTTAGGTGCTCAATTTGTTACATTTTCAGCCCATAAAATTGGGGGCTTAGCAGGCTCGGGGGCTGTCTGGGTACCTCAAGGGAGCTGGATTGAGGCTCCCCATTTAGCTGCATCTCCCACTTCACAATTTAGGCCACAACTCAGGGCAATGATTCTAGGCCATCAAGAAAAAAGAAGGCGTGGCGGCACTGAAAACCTTTTGGGTGCGATTGCCATGGGTGTAGCTGCAAGTCAGCTCGATCCCGCTTCTTGGTCTACCTCAGTCGGCATCTTGAGAGATCGCCTTGAGACCCTTATTCTTGACCAAATACCGGGGACGCGAATCAACGGATCAGGCGAGCCCAGAGTTGCGAACACGATGAATTTATCTTTTATGGGCCTAGGTGAGGGCCTAGGGAAGGGGAGCTCAAGTGGCATTGTCATGGCACTCGACCTGGCCGGTTATTCTGTGAGCTCTGGTTCTGCTTGTGCGAGCGGGGCACCTGAGCCTTCCCATGTTCTTCTTGCTATGGGGAGATCCAGATCCCAGGCCTCCTCTTCAGTGAGAGTCTCCATTCCTGGCGTGCTCCCCTGGGAAGTTTTGGATGGCTTTGTTCATGCGCTCATTCATGTGCTGGGTCGTTTCAAAAGTGAGGGGAATCATGACTGAACGAAAAAAAATTTTAGTTGGAATGAGCGGTGGTGTGGACAGTTCCGTGACGGCTGCTTTACTGAAGAATCAAGGTCACGACGTGATCGGAGCCTTCATTCAGGTTGCTGACTCTAACGATAATCAGTTGAGAGGTTTAAAGGAGGAAGGTGGCGGGGCCGGATTTGGTGCTCGATGCTGTACTTCTTTAAATCAGGAGGATGTGAAACGCATTTGTGATCAGCTCGACATTCCATTCTATCTAATCAATGCTCAAGAAGAGTTTCAAGAAAAGGTGGTCGACTATTTTGTTCATGAGTACCTGCAAAGTCGAATTCCCAATCCTTGTGTTCCCTGCAATATTAATATCAAGCTGAAAAAACTCCATGAAAAAGCAGATTCCCTCGAATGTCAGTGGATCGCTACGGGGCATTATGCTCAAATTACTTATGATAGTACGAGCGGAATTCATCACTTAGAAAAAGCTGTTGATAGCCTGAACGACCAAACCTACTTCCTTCATCATCTGACTCAAAAGGTCCTTAAGAGAACACTTATGCCCCTGGGGGGGCTTACCAAGGCAATGGTGGGTAGACTGGCGACGGAATTTGATTTGTTATTGACACAAGAGAGAGACGCTCAGAAAATTTGTTTCATTGATGACCCACAATACATTCATTTTATTGAAAGTAGAATTGCCCCGAGTTTAATGTCGGCAGGCATGATTCGGACTGTAGAAGGAGCTATTATTGGAGAGCACGAGGGCTTATATCGCTTTACTATCGGACAGAATGCTGGCTTTGAGATTCGCGTCAAAGAACCGGAGCATTACTTCGTTGTAGGCTTTGACCCCAAGAGCCACGCTTTGATTGTGGGGGAAGAAAAATTTTTATATAAGAAAGAAATCATGGCTTCACATTTGAATTGGGTTAGACCTATTAATCAACTTCAGAGTATCCGGTGTAAAGCAAAGATTCGACCGAGGCATGAAGAAGCATTCTGCCGAGTGACCTGTTTTGAGAATGAAATAGCTCATATTGAATTTGATGAGGATCAGCGGGCAATTGCTCCCGGTCAGATGATCGTTTTTTATGACGCTCAAGAGGTCTTGGGTGGGGCTACGATCCTCTCAGTCGGGGAGAGTCCTGGAATACCTGGAACACTGACCTCCAAATGAATAGAAGGGTTTTAATGCAACGATACATTCTAAAAACGTTAGGCTGTAAAGCCAATCTATCCGACAGCCAGTCGATTGAGCAAGATCTTCAAAGCCAGGGATGGGCTCCAGTGGAGGGTACGACGGGAAGTGAGGAAAAACCTCAGGTAGATCTTTGTATTATCAATAGTTGTACCGTCACTAATGAAGCAGACCGACAGACCCGACGTTTGGCAGCGAGGCTTTCCCGAGAAAACCCTGGAGCAAAAGTAGTGGTTACGGGGTGCGCTGCAGAGGTAGATCCGGTTGCACTATCAAATGCACAGGGGGTGGATGCGGTTGTTGGGAATCAAAATAAAACTCAACTTGTTGATTTAATTATAAATTCGCATCTCTTTGAACAAAGATCAACACTAACCCAACCTGACTCTAAAATTCTTGGGTCCGTACAATCATACGAATCAATACTCTCCAAGCATCCTCTGGACCGCGAATGGCCACCGGCCAACGCGGCTTTTCTTCCTTCGCCTACTCAGCTACAGGGATTTAGCGAAAAAACTCGAGCCTTTCTTAAGATTCAAGAGGGATGCAATTCATTTTGTACCTATTGTATTATTCCTTACGGGCGGGGACCGAGCCGCAGCTTAAGCTCTGACGAAGTGATTCGTCAGGTAAAAGTATTGATTGGAGAGGGTATTCAAGAAGTGGTGATTACAGGTACAAATATCGGTGATTACGGTCTAGATTCAAACTTGAGCTCTGTAAAAAGTTCGACTCCAATTCCCTTTGTATTAGATGACCTTCTGGAGTCCATACTGACCCAAACATCCCTTGAAAGGCTCCGAGTGAGTTCCCTCGATCCTACGGAGATTACTCCTCGTATTTTAGACCTCATGAGAAGTGAACCTCGGTTTTGTCCCCATTTTCACGTCTCTTTACAAAGTCCTCATAGCCGAATCCTCAGGCTTATGAAGCGAAAGTATAGCTTTGAACATGTAGAAAGTTGTCTTTTTAAAATTGCCCAAACTTCATCTCTTCCCGGTGGCGCATTTGTTGGCATGGACGTAATTGCTGGATTCCCTGGAGAATCAGACGATGAGTTCGAGTGGACCTATCGCGCACTGGAGTCCTTGCCTTGGAGTCGTTTACATGTCTTTCCGTACAGTGAACGAACGGGTACTCCAGCGACCCGATTGCCTCATTCAGTGCCTCGGTCTACCAGAATTCAAAGAAGCAAAAAGCTATCTCAGTTAAGTATGACCCGTCTTACCCGGATTTATCAAAATGTTATCCACTATTGTAAAAGCGAAAACCGCCCCCTTCAGTCCGTTTTATTAGAAAAAGGATCAGAATCAGGTTGGTTTTTCGGCTATACCCCTAACTACCTACGTATCATGATTCAAAAAAATCAGAATCCACTCCTCCAGCGCAATCAACTAGTAAGTGTCTCTCCTGTAGATCTCATGACTGATTCTAAGAGTGGTGACGTGGCCTTTGTGTCAAAAATGATGTAAAAAATAAAAATCACATTATTCTAGATGGAACATTAAAATTTCTTTTCATATTCTGTTTTCTGTGGCTTTATCGAGTCCATTTTAAAACTGTCATGCTTCTTTGATTAAAAGTGGGGGAGGTTTTAGGTGGTTGTTTGGATTCTTTGTTGTGGGGTATTAGCTTGTGGAGCTTTTAACGGGGCATTTCATCCGCCGTTTCACCGAACGAGTCTGAGCCAAATAAATACGGTTCAATCCGGTCCTGGACGCGAATTGATCCAAAGAGAACTTGGTACGGGTGAACAGCTCATCTGGCAGATTTCTGAAGTGGGTTCGGCAAATTTTGTGATGATTGCAGAAATCGACGGACTCTTTTCAGTCGAAAATTTAAAGAAATCCTTAGATGAGATTCAAAACAGACACCCCTTACTTCGGGTGAGTATTCAACCAGATAAAGAGCATCCACGGTTTATTGAGTCTCAAACAAAGGAAATTCCATTAAGAATGGTTGAATTCCAAGATTCAGAACCGTTTCCAAATTATTGGGAAGAAGAGGCGAATACCGAAATGAACACGCCCTTTCCTGTCGAAACCGGTCCTTTGGTTCGATGTGTATGGGTTCGTCATCCAGATTCAAAGTCCACAGAAAGCGTAATTCTCATTAGCTTTCATCATGTCATTGGTGATGGAACCTCTGGCATTTATGCAGTATCTGACCTTCTTGAAAGTCTCGGTAAAATAGCAGGAGGAGAGGAGAAATTCATTGAAGTCCTACCTTTAAAGCCATCTCTAGAGTCTCTCACTCCGTCTAGATTCAAAAGCCTTTGCCAAGGATTTAAAACAATTGGATTATTTTGCCGTCAAATACTTCTCAAGCTCAATGTGCCCAGCCAAATTCCAAAAGACCATGAAGTTCCAATTTCAGACATTAAAACTCAAATTATATCTAGAAAAATTGATCTGAAGACTATGGATCAGCTTGTAGAAATTTGTCATAAAGAAAAAACAACAGTACATGGAGCTCTCTGTGCCGCACTTCTCCAGGCTGCCCGAAATACTCTTAAGAAGCAGAGTGGGCCACTGAAGTTAGGTTGTCTCTCTCCAGTCAATCTCAGGAAGTACCTCGATCCAACTTTAGGAAGAGATATTGGCTTTTATGTGTTCGGCCTTACGACCTTCCATCACCTAGAAATGGACGCCCATTTTTGGGATACCGCTCGATCAGTCATCTCGCAATTGGGAGAATCAATGAAGGAGGGTGAACCTTTTTCGTGGTCCACACTTCAAGATCTAGCTCTCACCTCAAAATCGTCTGCAGAGACGCTTGTTAAACAAATGAATTCTATTGTCGGAGCTACCGTCGTAGTGAGTAATATTGGGAAACCAGATATCCATAGCCAGTTCGGATCTCTCATTCTAAAGGGAATTCACTATTGTGTTGCTGGAAATCCTTTTTCTGCATGGGGCATGGGAGTCGCAGCGACGACTTTCAATGACGTGATGCAACTTAATTTTTTATATAGAGACCCGTCGATAGAGAAAGATCATGCTACAGAGATCGTCAATGATTTTATGGATATTTTAGTTCGCCAATTGGATGAAAAAACCGAGTAATTTCATGATTCGAGTGATTTACCTCTGATTCCAATCCGCGAATTTGAGCCGTAACGGAGTAAATGCCCTCGAAGCTTGGGAGCGTCACTTGCCAGCTATAGATTTTTGACTCTCCCGGATTCAGAAGGGGTATATCTCGTGGGCTCGAGAGGGGTTCATATTGAGGATTCAGAGCAGAGTTGGTTCCATTTTTGTTGGTCAAGAGATGGACCGTCGGCTGATGATTCTCGCCAAATTTGGATGCTGTGGCACCAGAATTACTGACTTTGACCTGAACGTTTGCCAACATTCCTTTTTCAGTGAGCCTCAGGGGCTCCCAGCTCACATCTTCGTAAGATAATCCTAGATCAGATTGGAGAGTTCGAAATCGACCCCAGTCTTGCAATTTATCAGAGGTCATGGGCGACTGCGCGTGAATATATTTTTCTAAAACTTTCCAGTTTTCGATCCCGAGGTCTTCCATCCCGTCAAGTGAAATGAAGTTGAGTATATTTTTATTGATGTAATGGATCGCATAGATCAGGCCTCCTCCCGTAGCCATTCTGTAAATTGTATTTGATTCTAGAGACTTTCCCTGGACTAAAATATCTTGAACCATGGGTATGCTTTCTAACTGCCATGCACCCGGCATTTCTGGTGCAGCCAGTAGGTTCAGGAGATTCAGGTGGTAGCTCTGGCTGAAATGAAAAAGCGGGTCAAAATTAAAGCTCAAACCAGAAACATTTAAAAGACTGAAATCGCCTAAAAGAGGTGTGGAAAAAAGAATATTTAGGAAAATACTCAATACTCTTCCGCTGATAGGCAGGACTTTTAAAGTCCAGCTTTGATCTGTTCTGGGATTATAGACAGCAGGATTTGAATTAAAAACATCCGCTCCTGTCACTTTTCCTTTGTGAATTTCTCCATAAATAAAATTAATAATATCGATTGAAAAATCTGCTTTTGAATAATTTCGATAGGCATCTACGACAAGATTGCCCATTGGACTGCTCATCCCATTTCGATGAAACTCTACTTCTGTTTCCCCAATCGTTTCCTGGAAAATAGGACCATAGTGATCTTGAATCTTTGCTTCCAATGACTCAATGTCGGCAAGAATTCCAGAATCGCTCGGTATCGAGGAATCTATTTGAATGAGTTTAGAGGCTTTTAAGGACATTTCTCCATTCTCAAATTGTAAGGTCACTTGACCTAGATATTGTCCCCAGCAGCCTGCTTCGACAATCCAGCCTGTTTTAGAATTTGGTCGTTCGACCTGAACGGGTTGAGAGAGCTTCACGTGATCGTGAGCTCCAATAATCAGGTCTATATCAGGTGCTGCTAACAAAACTTCACGATTACTTGAAATTGAATTGTGCGAGATCACCACAACAGCATGAGCCACTTTTTTAAGTTTTTCTGCGAGGTGTCGAGTGCTTTCTTTAATTTCAGTAATACGAATAGGAGCTATAAACGAATCATAAATGTACTCATAGGTAGTGATTCCTATGAAAGCAATTTTTACTCCACCGACCTCTCGAATCACGTAGGGCAGAATGCGCTTGTGAAATTCGCTAGCCCTTGGATAGTCCGCCGTATTTAAGTTTGCACCCAAAAATACTGTTTTGGATTGCACTTGTGCTAGGCTATCTAGCAGGAGATCTGGACCATTAATCCAGTCGTGATTCCCAAGAACTGCTAGATCATAACCAATACGATCCATCATTTTAAGAACCGCTGTACCGGTCCCCAAGTTATAATAAATATTTCCTTCAGACCAATCTCCCCCATCCACAAGCAGGGTCGTTCCAGGATTTTGGCTCTTGATTTGATCTACGGCCGTTTTCAATCGGTCTGCTCCACCGAGTCCCAGTGGGGTTTTCTCTTGCCGAAAGTGAGAATGAAAGTCATTGGTATGCAATAGGGTGACAACAACTGGGGCTGTTCTAGCCGTATTTGTGTAAAAGATGCTTATGAAAAGTAGAGCTAACGTATACATGAACATTTTTTTTCCCCCAGCAACCCATGTTGACACCTGCCTACTACTCGCAAATTTTTAAAATTATTTCCTCATTTTTATCACCCGATCAGCAAGTTTTACAGAAACAAAATTGGTTGACATTATCTGACTACTATTGTATGTCTTGTCGCAAGGAGAACTCCGGTCAATGTTTTTGGAGCGATTACAGGAGCGTCTAAGATACACCTTTGGTGATCGTGCAGTGTTACTGCAATCGATGACTCATAAGTCGTATGGACACGAATTTTTTCAGGAAAAATCCATCGCACTCAGAGATAATGAGAGACTTGAATTCTTAGGTGATGCAATTTTAGACGTTATTGTCTCAGATATTCTTCTGGAGTCTTTTCCGAATGCGAACGAAGGACAACTCTCAAAAATGCGTGCTGCTGTTGTAAATGAAAAGACGCTCGCGCAACTCGCAAAAAGTATTCAAATTCAAGACTGCGTGAGGTTAGGTAAAGGCGAAACTCAGACAGGTGGAAATGAGAAACCATCCATTATTTCAAGTGCTTTTGAAGCACTCATAGCAGCGATCTACCTAGACGGGGGATTCAATGCTGTGTACCCAGTTATTCGTCATCTCTTTGCTCCTCTTTTTGCAGAAGAGCGAGATCTCATGGCTTTTTATGACCACAAAACACAACTCCAAGAAATCGTTCAAGCGCGATGGAAAGTGACGCCTACCTATCACTTGGTAGAAGCACACGGACCTGATCATGCTAAAGTTTTTCAAATTGAAGTCAGAATGAATGGCAAGAGTCTTGCCATTGCGTCTGGTTCCTCTAAGAAAGATGCTGAACAAAACGCTGCTCGTGCAGCAATTTTGACTGTAGGTTAATCATTATTACGATGTTAAAATCCGGCTACGTTGCTATTATAGGACGCCCTAATTCGGGTAAGTCAACCTTGCTTAACTTAATTTTGAAGACTGAGATCTCCATTGTGAGCGATAAAGCGCAAACCACACGCGAGCGGGTCTTGGGAATTCTTACTGAAGACAGAGGTCTAATCGTTTTTGTAGATACACCAGGGATTCATCGGGCCCGCGAAGGCGGGATCAATGAATACAAGGAGAAAGAGGCTCTG
>JANNCA010000270.1:0-23197 GCA_031386075.1 Oligoflexia bacterium | reverse complement strand
TGATTTTGAACCTCGCAGGAGAACCTTCTGAACCGCTGACTTCTTAAACTCTTCTGAAAACGTTTGATGAACCATTTTTGATGTCCTTTTGCCCGAATATTCTTAACATTGTTGAAGCGACATCTATCCTGACATAGGGGGAAAACCTCCAAGTAATGTTAACTATTTTAGTTAACCGGCAAATTTAGTTGGCAATAGCGAGAGAGTCATTCTTTCACATAAAGAGGTTCTGGAGGCATTAGAGGCCATGAGAACCCATAATCCCACCGTAGTCTACCCCTTCCTATTCACATTGGCACACACCGGAGCCAGGAGAGAAGAGGTCAGACTCTTGAAATGGGATCACATTGATTTTGAGAACGGACTCCTAACTTTTAAGAACACCAAGAACGGCCTGGACCGAACGATCAGAATGGCTCCGACCCTTACCTCCTTCCTCAAGTCTCACCCTCGAATTTCAGATTGGGTATTCATGAGTCAGTTTGGATGGCTTCTCAGTCGCAGCCAGATTGACGAAAATATTTAAATCCTTCAGCGGAAACACCCCAACATGAAGCGATGGCGTTGCCATGATTTCCGGCACAGTTTCGCGTTCAATTTCCTCAAGCGAGGCGGAGATATGTACGCACTCAAAGCCATCCTTGGCCATAACTCGATTCAGTTAACCGTGGATCTGTACGGCAACTTCACTGCGGAGCATGTTTGGAATGTAAGCCCGTATGAAGGTGACAGTTTCCCATAATTGTTCATATTGCTACAGGCTGCTTCCCTGAGCCATTTTCAACGCCTTATCTAGCGTCTCGCTGAGTTTATCCTTAGAGCTATGCAAAGTATCGCTATTGTGTGGGGGATTCGTGTTCCGAATCACAATTGTAGCAATACCTTGATCGTCCGGTGGAGAAATATTGATCTCAAACGATCTAGCACCCTTTGACATAAAACCAACCTCAACTGATCGAACTTCATAGTCTTGGTGCATCGTGAGTAAATTTAGCCGGTGTTTTTTGACCCAAGCGTCAATAATCGGATCAATCGAACCATACACGCCGGATTTGGTACGCCGGTTGTAAGCACTCAGTTTGATCTTACTCATTAAAAATCCCACCTATTTCTCTGCCATTCTTAAAAGAGGTTGTCGGAATTCTATCCTGGAGTTGATATTGAATAGCACCTTCTGGATGAACGGCCCTCATTGACTCGTCCCACTGGATATATCTGACGTGTCCTCTGTGCATTGTTGTACCACTGGGCACATGCACGTCACTGACAAAAATCGGCTCATTTGGCAGGGCATATTTGTGCCTAATCTGGTCTGGTGACAACCCACGAATTGCATCTTTTTTGACTAGCCAACCTCCAACTTGGTTATTGGCACCATGAACTCTGATCCACTGAGATTCCTCTTTTGTCACGAACTCAACAACTTTAGTTCCCGCCTGATATGGTGCTTTCCAGCCATCTTGAATAAAAGCCCGATTAATTGCTTCTGCTTCATGAATATTTACGATTTTGTGATTTCTCGCCCATCCCTTAAGGAGGTCCCCCGCAGAATCAACAATCTGTTCCACCCGCTGGACCTGATGGGCCAGCTCCGGAGTAAGCCGCACTTCGTGTATGATTCTGGCCCCGGCTGTATCTATCGCCCCGGATGTAACAATCGGACCGAGAGCTTCGTTCAATACTTCTCTGCCTTCTTGCGCTATCTCTCCCCCGATAACACCGAGTACGACATGAGTACCAAACTCGCCTAGTGCATGACCTCGTTCATGGGCGGTACCTGAACTCATGGTCACCTGAAAATCAAGCAGAGCATCACCAACAACATTCAATCGATGCACGACGGCATCAGCACTAGCCCCTGGCCCAGCTGTAATCGTGTTCATCACATGGGTCGAAAGATTCGTGAGCAAAGTAGGATCGTTGTAAATCGACTGCGCTGTTTGGGCCAGTCCAATGAGAGCATCTCCCGCCCCGGCGTTCACTCCTTGTAAGAATCTATAGATGGAAACAGCAGAATCAGCCGCATAATCTAGAAAAAACTGAACAACGCTAGGCTGGGCGTTGTTTGTAGCTAGGCCTGTTGCCTCATGTGCCATGTGATTCGATAGGTTGAGGTGCTCTCGAATCGATTGTGCTACCCCTTGTTCAAACTGTACAGTTACATGCGGCAAATCAAGAAGTTCCTGTGATTGCTCCGTAAGTTGCCCCACTTCGCGTTCGATACGTTCTGTAGCGGCTACAAAAGCGTCATGATTGCCGTTTTGACCGGCTTCACGTGCTGCTGCTTGGTGAGAGGCAAGGCTAGCAGGAATCCCTCCATTTAGACCACCCGCATTGGCATGAGCTGGATCATAACGCAATTGTTCTGGAGTGATCGGCGCATCGAGCTGCAGGCTTTGTTGGTTGCGCTCAATGGTCTGCTGAACACCTTGTCTTGACGCAACGCCTTGATTTTCAACGTCCTGCCTCAGACCTTCGATCTGTCGCACCATCTCGTCGTAGATCGGTCTTATCCCAGGATCGGAATCAAACAAATCTCTCAAGTCCGCTGCTGAAATGCGAGTGATATCATCAAAATTGATCCGATCCATCGCAGCCTGGAGATCGCGGGTCTGCCTTTCGATATCTTCGGCCTCAGTTTCGAGAGTTTCCGCTTCAGCCTGAATGGTTTTAGCATCTGCTTTGTACTGTTTAGTTCTCGCTTTTGAAGCAGTCTCTTCCTTCTCGAATTTCTTTTTATCTTCTTTATGTTGGTCCCATTCCTTCTGCATCTGAATGCACACAGCCGTATCAAGGTCTGAATCACGCTGCGCTTGGCTCGATGACTGATCACGGAGCTCTTTCTCATGTGCTAGGGTCGGTTTATAGTCAGGCAGTTTTGGTGCATGACTCATCTGGGGGGCGGCTTGAGGTGCATTTTGAGGTGTGTGCAGGGGCGCTTGAAACGGTAGATGCCGAGGAGGGTGATAGGAATGATGCTGAGGTGGATTTTTCGGAGGCAATTTGTTCTCATCCTTAACTTGAACGCACTTTTTGAGTTCGGTCCAGGCTGACCCACACGTATGATCTTCACCTCCCGAATTGCTTTCGCCCGGACCACTACTGGCTCCGGCTGTAGAACTGCTGTTACCTGAACTGCTGCTGCCGGCACTTCCACTGCTGGCTCCGCCACCTTCTCCGCCGTTTGCAGAAACAGCCGCTTCGATCATAAAAATAAAACTTAAAACGAGGATCATCTGCCTTACCCACTTCTTCACTAAACACCGTCCATTTCCGACCACTTTGCCAATAAATGATCATGGATCAATACTCCAATTAAGAGGAGCTCCTCCATCTGCTGTACCTCTGAATGATGATATCTATTCAAGGCGTCGTCTAATTGCTGAACAAAAATTGCAATTTCAGGTAGGCCTATTTTTTGAGCATGAAACAATGCCAGGGACATTCGACTTTTCGCGGTTCGATTGAAAAATGCTTCAGCATCTCGCAATAGGGACTTTAAAAGAATGCAACCCGACTTAAAGGGCGACCCCGCCTGAATAGATGGGTCATCCGAACAAATATTCTTATAAGTTAGAACTTCATGGTAAAAGTGAAAGTAAGGTTCCAGTGGCTCTCTACCGCCTACCCATGCATGAGCTTTGGCTTGTGCAGAAATTTCTACCTTCCTTTTATGAAGCCCGTTCACTATCTCTAGAAAACTCATGCCTCCGCGCCACAGCTCATAATCCTTAAGGATTTTCATCGTTTTGTTAAAAGCAGTATCCCGAATCATTCGATCTATTTGACTAGCTATTTCGGGCAGGGCGCCGGTCACTTGCTCGGACGTGCTCTGCAGTCTTGTTTGGCCATAGGCTTCTATGTTTTGTAACTGTTCTAAAGTTTGATCCGGCAGACCTACTATAGGTAAATTAAACTCTTCTTGAATCGTACTGACTTGATGAATCGCCTGTAGGTAGGGCTGATGTGCATTTCTCATTTGGCCGGATAGACTCTGAGATTCCGATTTGAGGGTCAAACCTGCGGCCTGCTCAGTCTTAGCGGTTTCAGATAAAGCCATCATGGGTCGAATTAAATCAATGTAGGTTCGAGCACCAGGCAGGGCCTTGAGGGTTTGTTGGATCGACCGAGAGACTTCCGCTTCTCGTCCTTGATGGGCAACAAAAGAGCCTGCGTGCTGCTGGTATTTTTCTTTCAATTTCTTTTGTTTGTCTAAATAAAGCCATGTAGCGCGACTCAGGCTGTGACCAGCCTCGCGAACCGACTTAGCTTTTTGAATGAATAGCTGAGACTGTCTCTCTGCCGAGCTGAATATTTTATTCTCGAAAGTCTGAATTTTTGCAGTTTTTAGCTTTATTTTTTTGTTTTTTTGATCAATTTTATCATTCTTGTAAGTTATTTGCAGATTCATCTCGTCAATCGACTTTTGCTCCTCCACATGAGCTTGCACAACCCGTTCCTGAGCATCTTCTGCTTCTTTTTTGGCTTGTTCCACTAAGGTCTCTTTTTCCCTATGGGAGAACCCGGCACTAAATCCGTGAGCCTCTTGAAGGAACCCGCTCATAAGCAAAACCCCAACGAGAGTCATGGGGCGCCAAAAATTCCATTGAGTCGAAGGCATCTGATTTATCCTCTCCTTCCAATTTGAGCGAGTGAATGAACGATTTGATCCAACAAACCGTGAGGCTCACATATCTCTTCAAAGAAGATATGACCGATATCACGGTGGCAAAAATCCTCTTGCATGCGCTCAAGGTTCATTGCGTTTAGAAATTCAGCTGCCTTTTGGGCATCAAATTGGGCTCGTTCAATTTTAAGCTGATAGTGTTCAACCCCACGCAGGTCAAAGCCCGGAACAACACCCTCCTGAAAAAAAGTATCTCCTTGGAGATTTACTAATGAAGCTCGGATCTCCTCCATCGATAATTGATGATCATCCATAAACTGGTCAAATAAGGGTGAAAATTCATGAACTACTTGATGGGGTTGCTCCGCTAGATGTTGAACTAAACCATTCCATTCGGCTCTTAATCCTATCAAATCATCGGCCTTACCCCGGATTAAATAGGCTAAGCCTCCTGCGAGCTCACGGGTATGAAGCCGATCATGCAAGAACTGAAATGCTGCTTGTGATCTTTGTAATTCCTCGATCTTCTGATTAAGAACGGCAAGATAATTTTCCGCTTCTAAAGAGGAATTGAGCGCTATCACATTGAATTCAACATCTAATTCAATGGTACAGTTATTGTGAAACGTCGTATGCGAGAATAGGTAAGCTAATTTTGGGTAAATAGATAATTCACCCAAGGGTAGACCTTCGTCTTGTCGGACTTTTTTAGCATAAGTGCGTTGGACGGCCAGTTGGTCTGAACCTAAATATTCAGCTTCATTGGGTGGAAGCGCCCCGTATTTGCCCATTCGAATTTTCAAAAAACCGGCCGGACCCTCTAACTGACATGCGTTTGCGGTTCGGACCCGAATGATCGTTTCAAAAGGCAAGGGAGGCAACTGAGGGCCGATCTCTCTTAATTTAATTTCCGGAAATCGACAATGAGACAATCCACCTCTCGGAAGGTGATCGCAATTACCCTCTGATACCAATCGAAACGTTAATCTCTGAGGCTGATACTGTATCTCTTGCTGGGCTTCAGGAGGCCTAACATCTTGAGGGTCAACCTGTTCTGCTTCCATTGCATCAAGAGATCCACTAAAAATTAAATGACAAGCTATAAATAAACGGAGTTTGATACCGTGCATAACGACTTCTTTTAGATACGGTTAATTTTTGAAGCCCAAATCTTATGGGCAAAGCAGCCTGAGCGACGGGTGTGATAGGCTCAGGAATCTGTCTTCCGTCCATGGAGAAAACTATTTTCTACCTAAATTTATTTGGGTTACGCCTCTTCTGTCGAGTTCTACTTGCACCATTCGTTGAATGACGTTTCCTAGTGCTGGATTATTTGCAATAGCCACAGGGAGACCATTCACTGCATCGAGGATTGCGCTGGTCGTCTGATTGGTATGGGTCCGGCTCACTTTGATGAACGCATTAACCGTGATGCATTTGGGGCGGGTTTCGTTGCCACCTTCGAATCCAGTATGTAAATTAGAATGCTTGCTGTTTCTATGGACTTTTACTGTGTTTTGAATATCAAAGCCCATCTTATTCATGATTTCACTTCCGTCAGGATGTAACCCATGGGTATGTGCCCTCATTTCGTCCATTTGAGGGGTGCCGATCTGCAAATCGCCATCTGGATTTTTCTTTATTCCATGGTCTTTACATCGCAAAAAAACCCCTCGGGCGTCAGGGAGGGGCTCGTTTTGTGGCCAGAGATTTTCCTTAACTAGATCGGTTTCTGCTATTTCTTTAGATTTTTGACCTTTCAATAGAACCCAGCTTTCTTCCCCATAGATTTTTTGAAAATTTTCAACGCTTAAAATAGAGTAGCGTATCTCCCCGAGATTGCCCGTGTCTTTTTCAGCAATATCTTTGGCACGGGCCGAAAAAGTCGCTAAAAAAGCCACAAAACAGAAACTAACACCCATTAAATTTTGCATCATTATTTGCTTACTCCAAGAGTAGGTTGAATTTAAGTCATGATTACTTATCATGTGTTGTTTAAAAAAGTCAAAATATTTATTGATTAATATTTGTTTTATTGATAATCATGGTTGCCGTTTTATATTTTAAGCTTTGGAGTCTTCAATGTTCAATTTGAGAGTTGTAAGCCTGGTCATGTTATTGTTTTTAATGGTTTCCTGCGGAAGAACTGTCAAAAAAGAGTTGCCGCTAGATCCGAATGGAAAGGGATCTGATGAAAACAGCGAAAAATTAAGCGAAACCTCTGAAGTACCCATCAACAAACCCGAATCTAAGTCAAAAGGACGATATGCTGGAGAAGCTGTTCGAGGGCTCAATTTACGAGAAGTGGGAGACCTGTCAAAGGAAGAGATCGAGCTGATTCCTCTTGAGCAGATTCCAGAATTGACCCATGAACAAATACGGGCATTGTCTTGGGAACAGCTTTCCTATTTCTTGCCTGCTCAAATGAGTTATTTCACAGTTCGGCAATATCTAGATCTTGATCCGTGTCGATTCGGTGCGTTTACTGGGGATCAACTTGCATCGCTTCCTTTGGATATATTCAAAGCTTTAAAAACTCATTCTATAGAATCATTGCTTTTCCGTCATCTGAAGAAGCTGAAAGTTGAACAAATTCGAATTTTGATTGAGATAGTTCAAAATCACTATAATAAATATGGCCTATCACTCATGGGCTCCCATGTTTTAAATCACCTCAGCCCTGAACAATTTCAAGCCGCTGGTCCAGATCTTTATAACCTCATCTTATGGAGTTACCGTTACCGTTCCGAAGGTTTTTTGAATTTCCTTATGGTGGATCAAATCTCAGCTTTGCCTGATTATGTCCTGTCTAGAATACCTTTAGAGCATTTACAGCAGCTGAGTCGAGATCAAATCATGGCTTTTACTCGAATCCAAATTCAGAAGTTATCGCCTAGAGTCCAACTCTATATGTATACCGTTCGTCCAGACACCTA
The DNA here is from genome assembly GCA_031386075.1 of Oligoflexia bacterium. GTDB lineage: Bacteria > Bdellovibrionota > UBA1018 > UBA1018 > UBA1018 > CAIYTD01. Next base: position 15,634 of record JANNCA010000270.1, on the reverse strand, counting down.
TGTGCCGGAGCCAAGGAGTGGTACTCACTATGGGAGTTGGACTCCCGGTGGACCAGTTTCTCAAGCCCCACGGCGGCAGATTGAATATCGACCCAAGAAAAGCGCCCTGCTCCGTTTTATGCAATCCTATGCTCCTGATGGGTATCGGTGTAGTTTGATTGAGCAAGATCAAGAAATTAATTTTGGCCAAATCAAACGTGAGCGGAATAAAATTTTCCTCAAGATGCGTCCTGACAAAAATTCGTCGACGGCGTTAGCGCAAGATTTTAATCATCTTTGGGACGAATTTTTAGCTGAAAATGAATTGCTGGGTCAATAAAAGATTGTAAGGTAAAGGCTGATCGCTGTTCCCAAGAAGATAGGGTTGACAGGAGTATTTGCATGGGTCCGAGTCAGTCAGTCTTTGAACGCTTTGCCCTAAAAGGTAATCTGGAGATCTACAGGAACAAGCAAAGCGCCGATGATTGACTTGAATTTCCGGATTTTTATCGTGGTAAATTTCTGTATAATTTTTGAATCTGTTGAACAGATTCTGAGAGAATGTTAGTGGAATCATATGATCATTGAAACCATTGATGTTTCTTCGCTTCTTAAAGCATTTGAAAAATTTGAACGCTTCCGTACTCAGACCCAAAGCGAACAGGAAAAAGCAGGAGCCATTCAGGCATTCGAATATTCCTTTGAGTTAACTTGGAAGACCATGAGGCGCCTCTTAGGAGTCCGTGGAATTGTAGCAAATTCTCCAAAAGCGGTCTTTCGCAAAGCGGCCCTTAGAAGGGTTCATTCAAGATATTGATCAATGGTTTATATTTCTAGAAAAGAGAAATCTCACCGTCCATACTTACGAAGAAAAAACTGCTGACGAGGTCGTTCAAATTCTAGGTCGATTTTCGTCAGATCAGAAGTGAAAAGTTTTCTCCAGGGAATCGGCGCCCTTCCAAGAATTCTTCAGGGAAATCCCCTCCGATTCAAATCGAAGACCGACACCTCAAGATCGTGGGTGTAGTGAGCGCTTTCAATCTTTTATCCGGGACGATCTTGTGTGCATCCAAAAAGTGCTCGTATGATTGGCATCAATGAGCAGAGTTTAAAATATTTTCCCCAGCCGCTAGCAATCTAAAGAAACTTTCTGCTTGGAGACTCGCTCCGCCCACCAATGCGCCGTCGATGTTCGGGCAAATCAGAAGGGAATCAATATTTTCTGGAGTGACACTCCCTCCATAGAGGATCGGTGTACGATGAGATGCTTCTCCCATGCGATCTTGGATCAGGCAACGTATCAGCTGGTGGGATTCTTCAGCTTGCTCAGGGGTAGCGGTCAGTCCGGTTCCAATGGCCCAAACGGGTTCATAGGCTAGAATGAGCTGGCCATTTAAGAAACGTGAAACTCCTAGCTCAGAATTTCCGAGAGCCTCGTGAACCTGTCGGGTCAAAACGTTGGTCGTTTTATTTTGTTCTCTTTCTTCACGAGTTTCCCCAACGCAAAGGATCACGGTAAAACCCTGCTCGAGTAAGCTTTGGGCTCTGAGTCGTACGGTGCGGTCTGTTTCTCCAAAGTGTTGGCGCCGCTCAGAATGTCCCACGAGGACCCATTGGATCCCGATCTCTTGAAGCATGGGCCCTGAGATTTCCCCTGTAAATGCACCTTTTTTCTCCCAGTGGGCGTTTTGCGCACCGATGGCGAATGCATTTTCTGCTGATGGGGACGCAGGAGAAAATCGAGAGGAGCGCTGGAGGGCATCCTTGAGATCAATGAAGGGAGGAAAGAGGCAGGCTCGAACTCTCTTGAAGGGATGAGTCCAGAGTTTCTGGAGGTGGGTAAAAAACGTCTCAGTATCCCTGGGACCCTGATTCATCTTCCAGTTTCCGGCAATGAGGACGCCTCTCGGCTTTTTAGATTCCATGGTTCTAGAATCTTAGTCTTCTTGCAAAGAACTTTCAATCTGCTGAATTTGTCGTTGGGTTAACTTCAGAACATCGATTCCTGGGAGTCCTTTGCCCTCGAGGTACTCAAGAACGGCTCCGCCGCCAGTGGAAAGGTGCTCGAATTGATCGGCGACGCCTGCTTTTTTCACTGCAGAAACGGTATCGCCTCCGCCCACAATTTTAATGGCGGGAAATTTGGCAATAGCTTGTGCAACTTCGAAAGTTCCCTTTGCGAATTCTGATTTCTCGAACCAGCCCAGGGGGCCATTCCAGAAGATCGTCTCAGCTTTGGAGAGGTAATCGATGAACTTTTGAATCGTCTTGGGTCCGATATCAAACCCTTGATGGGTGTCGGCTGGGACAATGAGGTCAATTTCACGTCTTCGTGCATCGCGCATAATCGATCGAGCTGCCTCAATGTCTTCGGGCTTCGGGTGTCTGGCTGCAGCAGGAATCGTATCCCCTTGGGCTGCCCAAAAGGCGTGGGCCATGGCTCCCCCAATCAAGAGGCCATCGACGCGGCGTACGAGCGAGTCGATGGCTTTAATTTTATCTGAGACTTTCGAACCCCCCAGGAGAGCAACAAAGGGTTTTTTCGGTCGGTTGAGGAGGGGGTCCAAGAATCTGAGCTCTTTATCGATTAAAAATCCAATGCCACGATCCAGGATGAGTGAGGGGACGCCATAAGTTGAAGCATGCTTCCGATGCGCAGTTCCAAAAGCATCAGTAATATAAACTTGGCCAAGTCGCGCTAAGCGACGAGCAAACTCTGGATCATTGGATTCTTCGCCCGGGTGAAATCGCAAATTTTCCAAGAGCAAAATTTGCTCATTTTTCAGGCCCTGCACCATGAGTTCAATTCCGTCGCCGATGCAATCATCCGCGAGGGTGACCTCTTTGCCCAAAAGGGTCGCTAGGCGGTGGGCTACGGGAATGAGGCTGAGTTCCGGTTTTTTCTTTCCGTCAGGTCGACCCAAATGGGAAGCCAAAACGAGTTTTGCACCCTTCTCTATCGCATATTGAATCGTGGGAAGTGACTCGACGATTCGGCTGTCGTCTTCAATCTGTCGCTCGCCTTCAGCGTCGGGAGCACTCAAGGGGACATTGAAGTCCAGTCGCATAAAGACAGCTTTACCTGTCAGATTCATTTCTTTGATCGTTTTGATTTGGGAAGCGTTTGTCAGTAATGCCATAGAGTTAAAGACCTTTGTTGTACATATAAAGCGTGAGGTCGAGCATTCTTGCTGAAAACCCAGACTCGTTGTCATACCAGGAGATGACTTTGATAAAATTTCCGTCAATCACATGGGTCAGCTCAGCATCAATGGTGGAGCTTTTCTCGCAGCCATTGTAGTCGATCGAAACGAGTGGATCCGTTGAGTAGCCAAGGATTCCTTTCAGCACACCTTCCGAAGCTTTTTTAAAAGCTGAATTGATTTCTTCCCGAGTCGTCGATTTTTTGAGTTCACCTGTGAAGTCGACGAGAGAGACATTTGGGGTTGGAACCCGAATCGACAGGCCGTCGAGTTTGCCCTTCAAATGAGGAATGACGAGGCCAACCGCCTTTGCTGCGCCAGTCGTTGTGGGTATTTGAGACAGGGCTGCAGCTCGTGCTCTCCTGGGGTCCTTGTGAGGCAAGTCCAGAAGCTGTTGGTCGTTGGTGTAGCTATGCACGGTGAGTAGGGTCCCGCGGACTACACCGAAGGTGTCATCCAGAACTTTGACCAAAGGGGCTAAGCAATTGGTGGTGCAAGATGCGTTTGAAACGACAGAATGGAGAGCCGGGTTGTATTGGCTCTCGTTGACTCCGATGCAAAGGGTGATGTCGGCGTTCGAAGAGGGCGCGGATATCACGACTTTCTGGGCTCCTGCCTTGAGGTGGAGTTCAGCTTTTTCTCGGGTAGTCAAAGCTCCGGTGCACTCGTGGACGAAGGTCGCTCCCAGTTGGCCCCAACCGAGCGCTGTAGGGTCTTTTTCAGCGGTCAGGCGGATTCTCTTCTCTCTCCCTTTTCCCTTGATCATTAGAAAATTCCCCTCCATGCAAACCTCTTCTTGGAGAGGTCCGTGGACGGAATCATATTTGAGGAGGTGAACCATTTGTTCGGGTTGCGAAAGATCGTTGATTCCTACGACCTCAATGTCTTCGCGATCGAATGCGAGGCGCGCAATTTTTCGACCAATTCGTCCAAAACCATTGATTCCGATTTTTATGGGTTGAGGCATGAGAAATTCTATACTCCTCCGCTGCTGATGTTTCAACTGGAGTATTGAGAAAGGCCTCCTTATTGAGTCTGACTCGACTCTCGGGCGAGTCTGTGGGAAACAAAGGCTATGAGCGACAAAATCAAGCACCAGCCAACGCCGCAGGAAATCACCGGAGATACGATTGAACTCCTCCGTGAAATTAAAAAGCTTATGGAACTTAGGGGAGAGAACTCCTTTAAAATCAGAGCCTTTGACAAGGCAGCTCAAAGTTTAATAGGGCGTGATGACCTTTTGGAACGAGCCAAAGCGGGGACTTTGACGGAGCTTGAAGGCATTGGAAAGGGAATTTCGGAGGTGATGACGGAGTTTTTGCTTCAGGGCCGCTCGACTGCGAGGGATGAATTGGCTCAGTCTCTCCCGGCAGGGCTCCTTGAGCTGACAGAGATTCCAGGTCTGGGGCCCAAAAAAGCAATCGTTTTGATCGAGGAGCTAGGAATTCATTCGGTTGGAGAGCTGGAGTATGCGTGCAAGGAGAATCGCCTTCTGAAGCTCAAGGGGTTTGGTGCGAAGATTCAGCAAAAATTATTGGATGGGATTTCCTTTCGTAAGTCGAATCTAGGTCATGCGAGGTTAGTCGATGTGATTCCATTTGCTCAAGAGTTTCTGAGCTTTTTGCGGGCCCAGTTAGTGGACATTCAAATTTGTGAAACCGGTGACCTTCGGCGCCAGACAGAAACGATGGATCGTCTCGATTTTTTGGTTGAGCTCAAGGCCGAGAAAGATGTTCAGAAGCGAGCAGAATCAGCTTTGAGTCTGTTTCAGAAAGATCACCCCGGAAATTTACGTATCGTTCTCCATTTCTCAGAGACTGCTGAATGGGGTTATCAGCTCGCAAAGACGACGGGTAGTTCTTTACATTGGGATGCGCTCAAGGTCACAGGCGGAGATTCTGTTATCTCTGGTGCCCTGGTAACTGAAAATGAGTTCTATCTCAAAATGGGATTGCCTTGGATTTCCCCAGAAATGAGGGAAACGGGGGAAGAACTTGAACTCGCAAAACAAGGCCAACTTGAGGATGTGTTGCCTTGGGATGGGATTCGAGGGGTCTTTCACAATCACACCACTCGATCCGATGGGGTAGCCACTCTCGAGCAAATGGTCAGTGAAGCGGAGCGGCTAGGCTACGAATACATTGGAGTATCGGATCACAGTCAGTCCGCGTTTTATGCGCAGGGACTGAAAGAAGCGACGCTCTTGGAACAAGAAAAAGAAGTTCGACTCGTACAAAAACGCCATCCAAAAGTTCGGCTTTTCTGGGGAATTGAAAGCGACATTCTGGCAGATGGTTCTCTTGACTATGACTCTAAAGTTTTGAAGCGATTTGATTTTGTGATTGCGTCGGTCCATTCCCGCTTTAATATGGATCGTAGCCAAATGACGGAGCGCATTTTGACTGCAATTCGGAATCCTTGTACTCGGTTTTTGGGTCATCCTACTGGACGGCTTCTTCTCGGTCGGAAGGCTTATGAGGTCGATATGGAGGCCCTGATTGAAGAGGCGGCTCAATGTAATGTGGCGATTGAATTGAATTCTAATCCGGCTCGATTGGATTTGGATTGGCGCTGGGGGTCTGCAATGAGGAAGTCAAAGACTTTGACCTCGATTAATCCAGACGCCCATGACTTGGACGGTCTTCAAGACGTTCGATATGGAATTGCAATGGCGAGAAAGGCCCTGATTCCAACCCGCCAGGTGATCAATTCTAGAAACACAATCGAAGTGGATCAATGGCTTCAGCGCAAGTAAAGCGTCGAATGGTCGAGGTCTTGAAAATTTTGAAACGGGAGTATCCAGAGGCTCAGTGTAGTCTGAAATATTCGAGTCCTTACCAGCTTTTGATCGCTACAATTCTTTCTGCCCAGTGCACCGATGAGCGGGTGAATCGAGTCACCCCTGCACTGTTTGCAAAGTTCCCTGGGGCGCAGGAAATGAGGCAGGCCGAGCTAAGTGAGGTTGAATCTTTGATACATTCGACGGGGTTCTTCCGAAGTAAGGCTCAATCCATCTTGGCGTCTTCGAAAGATATTGTTGAAAAGCATGGGGGTCGTATTCCTCAACGACTTGAGGATTTGGTTCAGCTTCGTGGGGTCGGACGTAAGACTGCCAACGTTGTTTTAGGGGTTGCTTACGGAGTTCCTGGGCTCGTGGTGGATACGCATGTAAAACGGCTGACCGGGAGAATGGGGTTTACAAAATCGACCCATCCAGAAAAAATTGAGCAAGAAATGATGAAGCTCGTCGATCGCGAAGATTGGACTCTTTTTGCGCATTTGATGATTGATCATGGTCGAAAGTTTTGTACCGCGCGTAGTCCGCAGTGTGAGGATTGTCCTGTTGCACGTCTGTGTCCTAAGATTCTATAGGAGAGGCATCCAGATTAAGAAACCCGTCAGTCAGGCGATTCCTCAGTTTATCGGCAGCAAAAAAGATCCTTTTCTTTCTTTGAACTTCCATTCGCTTCAAAGAACTCACCATCATAGCAAGGCGATGGTTTTTTAGAAAATAGTTTTGATGCTTTTCAACGAAATCCCAGTAGAGTCCATCTACTGCGTCACACCAAGTACCCGATTTATAGGGGCCCATTTTTCGGTAATAGTTGGAACCACAAATATAGGGCATGGTAGCAAAAATCCCACCGTCGCTGAAGATTCCCATTCCATAAAGATTGGGCCCCATGACCCAATCAGAAGAATCAATGAACATCTCCATGAACCAACGATGGGCCTCTTGTGGATGAATCTCCAGTAAGAGCATCAAATTGCCAACAACCATCAGTCGTTCGATATGATGAGCATAACCTATGCGCTGTACTTTTTTGATCACGTCGTCTAACGGTTCAATCCCTGTCGTTGCGTCATACCAACACGGACTGAGCTTTCGATGATGACCCCAGAAATTGCGACTTTCTTGGTCCTCGCTAAAATGATGATAGATCCCTCGAACAAATTCCCGCCAACCGATCACCTGACGGATAAACCCTTCAACGGAGGCAAGAGCAATGTTTCGTTCCTTAGCCGTAGATAGAATAGCTTTGATTACTTCTTCGGGGGTGAGGAGTCCGCTATTCAAAAAGGGCGTCAAACCGGAGTGAAATACAAAATCGGATCGATCCGTAAGTGCATCTTCAAAGGGGCCAAATTCCATTAAAATTCTTTGATTAAAAAACTATTCTTCTATTTCATAGAAGAATAGTTTTTTAATCGAATATTTCTTGAGCCATTCCAGCAAGTGGGATTCATATTTTTGATCTGATTCCTGGAGCTCTTGGTAAGTGATTGAAAAGCCTTCTTGCTTTATCTCCTCAGCATAGGAGCGCATCGCTGCTAAGAAAAAAAAGATTTTGAGTTGGTGAAACTTAAAATAACTGCAAAGTTCAAGATCCTCTCGCATAAAGATCTGATCGACGGAATCAGTCTTGAGTTTTTTTGGGTCAAAGAGTTGATTGCCCAGAACGAGTAGACCAGTTGACATCAATCTTGAGTGATAGCGATTTTTTAGTTTTCCCACAAAGAAAAATGACACTAAAGATTCTAGTTCTGATTTACGACTCCTGAACTCGTTTTTTTCTATTCGGACCACGGGGTACCGGCAAGACAACTTGGCTTCGAGCGACTTATCCTGGTTCTCAACGTCTTGATTTATTGGAAAGTGAGACTGTCCGCCTTCTTTTGGCTTCCCCGTCTAGGCTGGAAGGAATGATTGATCCAGAAAAGGCTCATTTGCTCGTTTTCTCGAATTCTCCAGTTTCTCTCAAGCCCAACCCCTCACTCTTACGAATTTGGCATCGGATGCGGGTGTTGGGGCTAAACTCATTGGCTCCTATATCGAAGTCTTGGAGGATTTTCTACTCGCACAGCAAATTCCGGTGTTGACCAAGCGAGCGAAAAGAAAATTAGCGAGTCTTCCTAAGTTTTTTCTTTTTGATACGGGTGTATTTCGGGCATTGAGGCCCAAGGGACCTCTGGATAGCGACAGCGAAATCGATGGCGCTGCTCTTGAAACCCTATTCTTCCATCATCACCGCGCTTTGGGAGAGTTTGTGCAGTGGAATCAGCAGCTTTACTACTGGAGGACGGCGCAGAACGTCGAGGTAGACTTTGTGAGCTACGGTGAGTTAGGGTTTTTTGCATTTGAAATTAAAAGGAGCTCTTCGATTCGTAATGAGGAGCTCCGGGGTCTAAAGTAATTCAAAGATGATTATCCCATGGCCAGGTGTTTTTTCTATATGGAGGCAGTGAGGAGAGAATTTTAGATCATATTCAGATTTTAAATTTTGAAAAGGCGCTCTGGACTTTGCCCAAACTCATGGGTTTAGATTGTTTGTAATGAAGGTATTCTTTCTGGAACTGTTGAAATTCTGGATCGGTAGTGGTTACGACTTTAGATTCCTGTTCCCGAAGTCAACAGAAATCGATCCAGAATTTTCTCATGCAGCTGATTGTTGTAGAGCCCACTGATTTTCTGGAAGCCCCAAGATAAAGTGAAGTACTTCTTCGATCGTTTCAACTTTGATAAAATGAATTTGGTTTCTCACATCATCCGGAACGTCCATGAGTTCTTGTTCATTTCTTTTTGGAATCAAAATGTGATTCATTCCCGCGCGGTGAGCGGCTAGTATTTTTTCTTTAATTCCCCCTACGGGCAGGATGACTCCCCGAAGGGTAACTTCACCGGTCATTGCAACGTCCGAAGCGAGTGGCTTGGACAAAATCAACGAAGCGAGGGCCGCTAGGATCGTTACCCCAGCCGAAGGTCCATCCTTCGGAATAGCCCCTGCGGGAACATGGATGTGAATGTCAGAATTTGAAAAATCAAAAGGTCGCCGTAAAAAGGGGGTGATCGTAGAACGCGCTAAACTCAATGCAATTTGAGCAGACTCCTTCATGACCTCTCCTAATTGTCCTGTCAAGATCAGTTGGCCTTTCCCGCCTGGCATCGCGGTTACTTCAACAAAAAGAATTTCTCCACCGTGGGGCGTCCATGCAAGGCCAGTTGCAACCCCAGGCTTCATAATTCGTTCGGCAAGTTCTGGAAAGAAACGCTCTGGACCCAGAATTTTTCTGAGTTGAGGGGGGGAGAGATCGACAGGGGCAGAGAGTTTGGTGTCTCCGTTGTTGGATTGCTGAACCACTTGTTCGGCCGCTGCCCGAAAAAGTGCTGCGATTTTTCTCTGGAGTTCTCTTACGCCGGCTTCTCTTGCATAGTGGGAAATGATGTGGCGCAAAGTCTCATCTGGAATCTTGACTTGCTCGGGCTTTAGACCGTGTTCAATAAGCATTTTTGGAATAAGGTAGCGTTTTGCAATTTGAACTTTTTCAACCGCTGTGTAGCTATTAACCTCAATGACTTCCATTCTGTCTTTTAGAGGGGGTGGGATAGTGTCGACAATGTTTGCAGTGGTAATAAAAAAGACGTCAGAAAGATCAAAGGGTATATCGATATAATGATCTGCGAAGGATTTGTTTTGCTCAGGGTCCAGAACCTCAAGCATAGCTGCGGATGGGTCTCCATGGAAGTCTGTTCTGAGTTTATCGATTTCATCGAGCATCATTACAGGGTTTCGAGTGCCGGCTCTCTTAATGCTTTGAATAATTCTTCCTGGCATGGCGCCCACATAAGTTCTTCGGTGCCCTCTGATTTCTGCTTCATCTCTGACTCCACCGAGAGAGGTTCGAATGAACTTACGGCCTAGGGCTCGAGCTATGGAGTGCCCGAGCGATGTTTTGCCTACCCCTGGGGGACCCAAAAGGCAGAGAATCGGGCCATGAATATCGTCCTTGAGTTTTGCAACAGCTAGAAATTGCAAAATTCTTTTTTTGACTTCCTCCAATCCATAGTGATCTTCGTCTAGAATAATTCTAGCTCTCAGGAGATCAATGGGGCTCTCTGATTTGACACTCCAAGGAAGTGCAGCAAGCCACTCAAGGTAAGTACGAATCACGTGATATTCTGCTGATGCCGTGGGTAAATTTTTGAGCCGCTTGAGTTCTTCACTAGCTTGCTTGGAGGCTTCCTCGGGCAATTTCGCTCGATCGAGTTTTTCTTCCAGCTCATCGACCGTGTTTTCTGCTGGCTCTTCGCCTAATTCTGATCGGATAGTTTTGAGTTGTTCGCGCAGCAGGGCCTCCCGCTGGGCTTTATTGAGCCTTTCAGACATTTTCTCCCGGATGTCTTTTTGGAGGGTCAGAATTTCTCTTTCCTTCCTCATTTGATTTAGAAGTGTTTCAATTCGAGAGTCTACCTGAATGTTCTCCAGGAGTTCCTGTTTCTGCATCAGGTTGAGGTTGAGGTATGCAGCGCAGATATGGGTCAAATAAGAGGGGTCGTCTACCTTTTCGATTAAATGAGCTAAAGGTTCTGTTCCGCCAGGCAAAAGTTCAATGATTTCCCTTGCGATTTCCTTTAAATTGTAAAAAAGCGCCTCACCTCGGACGGTGTTAGTATTGAAGATATCGGCTACTATTTCTCCACGAGCGCTCAGATATCCTCCTGACTGAAGGTGGTAATCTAAGACTCGATAGCGGGCCACTCCTGTAACCACAATTTGTCGGCTGCCGGCCTCCGATAGAGCGGTTGTTTCAATTTTGCATAGGGTTCCGATGCTATAAAGATCTTCAATGTGGGGGTCTCCTTGAGTGAGGACTCTCTGAGCTACGACGATCAATAAGCTATCCGACAATTGGGACTGCTCCACAGCTCGAATGCTCCTTCCTCGACCCACCACGAGTGGCATCGAGATCGACGGAAAGAGGACTGCATTACGAATGGGCAAGACGGGGAGGGTAGGTGGAACTTGTTCCATAGGGATCGACGCTCCTTGGGTGGCTGATGAGATGCTGAGAAAGCAATTCGCGAGCCGCAACTCTATCGCTCAAAAAGGACGCTTTAGGTCTATAGCTACGTGTGTTATAGACTGTGCAATAGGAAAAATTATATGACCCCGATTCAACTGAAGCAGCGGCTCGAATGTTTAGCGCCAAACACCCAGGTTCAAGTGAGCGACTTGACGGGTACTCAAGATCATTATCAGGCTGTGGTAATTTCTGATGTTTTTGCTGGGAAAATGATGATTGAGCAACATCGAATTATTTTTAAACTCGTTCAGGTTGAAGTGGATTCAGGCGAGTTACATGCTCTCACTTTAAAAACCTATACGCCTGAACAGTTTGCTAAGATAAATCAAAATAATTTATAAATTGTAATTAATAATAGTATGAATCCTTAGATTTAGGTCTAAGGCCAGTATTTGAAAGGAAGAATCAATGGCACACGATATGATTTCAAAAGTTGAAGAAAAGGTAAAGTCTGCCCCAGTCGTTATTTTCATGAAGGGGACTCCTCAATTTCCGCAATGTGGATTTTCAGCTAAGGCTTGCCAGACTCTTCGCGCTGCCGGAGCCGATGGCTTGGTGGGTGTGGATGTCCTTTCTGATGACCCCCTTTGGGAGGCGTTAGAAGAATTTACCCAATGGCCTACCGTTCCTCAGATTTTCATTCATGGAAAATTTGTCGGTGGATGCGATATTATTTGTGAAATGCATGAGCGCGGAGAACTTCAGGAAGCACTCAAGAACTAGTTTTGAGAAGGTATTTGCTTTGGAACTACTGAAAGTTCTGGGTCGGGTGCTGTTGTTCTTTTAGGGCTTTGTTCCCCGAGTCAATAGTACCCAATCCAGAACTTTCAGGCTAGTTCATGTGGTTGGCTTTTTTCTTCTTTGCTTTCGTGCTTCTTTCGACAGCGACTTTGTGTGGCGCAGGAGTCTCTCCGGCGCGGTAAGCTGTCAATTGGTCATGTCGTCTCTTACTGTGCTTCAAACCTAATCTTTTTGCCATAGGGCTGGAACTTTAGCATGGGTGCGTCTAGGATGGCAACTATTATGTCTCCACACTCTGACTCTGGTTCCAAAGGTAATTCCCCAAAGGGTGATCGTCCGATCGATCACCGCCTCAAACAAATCAAATCCGGCGCATTTTCGAGGGGGCTCGCCCTTGCGAAAGTGTCTCTTGCCGCTGGGGCTCGGGCTGCATCCCTTGCAGTGGGGAATCTCTTCGTTGATGAGGGTGAGAAAACTGAGAGGTATAAAGAAATGCTGATCTCACAAGTGGGCGCTTTAGCTCAGGAGTTGGGGCAGTTAAAGGGAAGCTTGATGAAGGTGGGGCAGCTCCTTTCGATGCATGGGGAGCATTTTTTGCCTCCTGAGGCGAATGTATTGTTGAAGGCTTTGCAGAATCAATCACCTCCCTTAGAGTGGAAAGAAATTGAGAAAGCCCTTCGCCGGCAGCTTACGGCAGAACAGCTCAGTTCTCTCGTGATCGAACAAGAGCCCATTGCTTCAGCATCGCTCGGACAGGTGCATCGTGCTCTCAGGAAAACCGACGGGCGCTGGCTCGCTATGAAAATTCAATACCCAGGTGTAGATCGAGCGATTGAGGGAGATTTGAAGGCATTGAGGTCTGTCCTTTCTTTTTCGAAGCTCATACCGAAAGGGCCTAGGTATGACGAACTCTTCGACGAGGTTCGAGCCATGCTTCATCATGAAGTGGACTATGAGCGAGAGCTTCAGATGACTCTTGAGTTTCGAGCTAGGGTTGTCAATGATTCTCGATACCTTATTCCAGAAGTGATTACTGATCTTTCTACCAAAAGGGTGCTAACAACCAGTTTCGAGTCAGGAAGCGCGGTGGACAGTGTCGAAGTTCTGGCTCTATCTCAGGAACGGAGAAATGCGATTGGCGTCGCTGCTCTGGATCTTTATTTTAAGGAATTATTTGAGTGGGGCGCAGTACAAACCGATCCTCATTTTGGAAATTATCGGATTCGCTTAGGAATTAATGGAGAGGTTGATCGTCTTGTACTTTTTGATTTCGGAGCCGTTCGGAAACTCCCTAAGTCTTTTTTAGATCCCTATTTAGAAATGGTTCGAGGGTGCCTGAATCAGAGCTCCGAACAGATTATTCAAGGAGCAATGGGGATGGGCTTTATTCGCCCCGAGGACTCCAGGGAATTGAAGGAACTCTTTGTGGATCTTTGTTTTTTGATTTCGGAGCCTTTTTATTCCGAAACAGCTTATAACTGGGGGGAGAGTGATCTTTCTAAGCGGGTGGTGCGGAAGGCGGCCGAATTCGCAGTAGCTTTTAGGCTTCGGCCACCTCCTCGAGAAATTATTTTTCTCGACCGAAAAATGGGAGGAATCTTTGTTTTTCTTTCTGTTCTTAAGGTCCAGACTCAAAGTCGAGATGTGATTCAGCGATATATTTAGTGTTCCAGATATTCCTTTTGTGACAACTGCTTTAGAAAGTGTTTTGGGATGGTCAAGATTTGGATCCCGCACCCAAAAACATTTTCTGGAGCACTATTTGACAACTGGGCGCACTGTAGTAAGTGTGATTCAGGGAGGCATTATGTCAACAATATTACATCGATTAGCCGCTTGGGCAGATTCTGATCCAAATTCGACTGCCCAGGCAGTGAAAGAAAATGGGCAATGGACACCTATCAGTGCTCGAGAGTTTCGTGACCATGTTTACTGGCTGGCACTTTTCTTAGAATCCCGAGGCATGACCTCCCAAGACACGGCAACTATTTTTTCTTATAATTCTCCTCAATGGGTTCATATGGACCTTGCACCCCATCTTCTGGGGGCGAGGTCTGCTGGGATTTATCCAAACTCAACTCCAAAAGATATTCTGTATGTTTTAGATCATACAGAATCTCGCTTTTTTGCAGTTCAAAATAAAGATTATTTTAAAAGAATGGTGAATGAAAAGTCAAAAATTTCCATGCCGGAGAGAATAGAACTCATCCTGGTTTTTGACGGAGATACGTCAATTTCTCCTAAAGCAGTTGCCTATGAACTGGCGATCGAAGAGGGAAAGAAACTCGCGAAGAAAAAGAAATTTTCTGATTATTTAAATAGAGTAGACCCTCACGCGGGACTCTTTATGATTTATACTTCGGGTACGACAGGCAACCCGAAGGGGGCTCTGCTCTCACATGATAATTTGATTTATACAGTGGGTTTAGCTGTGAAGCACTGGGATCTTCCATTGGGTTCAGGAGGGAGTTTGTTCTCATTTTTGCCCCTCTGTCATGTCGCTGAGAAAATTCAAAATGTCGGGGTGAGCATTTGTCAACGTTACACAGTGAACTACTGTACTCAATTTGACAATGTCGCGATCGAACTTCCTGAAGTTCAGCCGACCTTTCTCCTTTGCGTGCCGCGAGTCTGGGAGAAGATGATGGAAGGGGTGATGAAGAAGGTCGATGGAAGTCCTGAGGTGAGAAAGAGGTTGGCCTATTGGGCTTTCGACGTTGGGGCCCGCGCTGCGGAACGAAAATATGCCACCTCCTCAGTTCATCTCATAGAAAGCTTAAAGGGATGGCTCGAGTGGCAGTTGGCGGATCGCCTTGTGCTTTCGAAGATTCGGCGAGGTTTGGGCTTGGCCAATTCGCAGGCCTTGGCCTCGGGAGCAGCGGCCTTATCGTCGGGCGTTTCTATGTGGTTTCGTTCGATTGGCTTAGAAATCAATGAAGACTACGGTCAGACCGAATCGACTGCTGTGATCTGTATGACTCAGAGGGGTGTCGATTGCATCGGCACGGTGGGGGCTGCAGTTGAAGGGATAGAAGTCAAAATTGCCGAGGATGGAGAAATCTTAACCCGTGGACGTCATGTCTTTAAGGGTTATTTCAAAGACGAAGTGGCAACCGCACAAACTCTTTTCGATGGTTGGCTTCACACGGGAGATTTGGGGGAAAAGGATTCGAAAGGATTGATTCGAATTCGGGGTAGAAAAAAAGAAATTCTAAAAACCTCTGGCGGGAAAATGATTGCCCCTTTACCGATCGAGGAGGCACTCAAGTCCTCTTCGATGATCAGTCAAGTCTGTATGGTGGGAGATGGGCGCAAATTTTTGGCGGCACTCATTACCCTGTCAGAGTCTAAGCTCGCTGAGCTTTCTCAGACGAACGGAACCTTGAAGGAAGTGGTGATCACGGCTCCGAAGGTTGTCGGTGAAGTGAAGGATTGTGTCGACGAGTTGAATTCTACTTTGGCTAGTTATGAGCAGATTAAGAAATTTGCGATTTTATCTAGGGAATTTTCGATTGCAGAAGGAGAAATGACCCCCACCTTAAAGATGAAAAGAAATGTCATTGAGCACCGGTATCAGGAAGTGATTCAGCAATTCTATGATTAGCCCTAAAGGAATCTCGGGCAATCCCTATGAAACCGGCACCAGAAAAGTAATTCCGGCAGTCCTCGTCTATGTGCGCAGGGCAGGGGAGGTTCTGATGATTCACCGCAACTTCCTGAGGCCGGGGGACTATCATGAGGGCAAGTGGAATGGATTGGGAGGCAAGTGTGAGCCCGATGAATCCCCTCTGGAAGCGGCACAGCGCGAGGTTTTAGAGGAGTCTGGGCTGGTGTTGACTCAGTCCCAG
>JANNCA010000023.1:0-1776 GCA_031386075.1 Oligoflexia bacterium | reverse complement strand
CATTGGCTCGATAGCCGATCCCTCCCTGATCGTCTGCGAAAACAAAATTCCAGCTGGGAACCTGAATTTGAGTGAACACTTGATCGGCTTGCCTCACATCATGGACCGACAAAAGATCTAAAAAGGGGGTAAGATCTTTTGCTTTCAAATCAAATCCAGTCCACCTCATGACCGTACTCGCACCTTCTGGACTTTCGACTGGCAATACAGGAAATCCGCCTAGGGTTCGTTGAAACGTCTTAAAAAAGATGGGCAATCGGAGCTTCCAAAATCGTACCCATACCCAGGGGCGAATCGATTGGGCGTTCTTCAAATCAGAAATGGGTACAAAGCTCACCCGTGCGACAGGCAAAAACGAATTGGTCACGCCCCAGCTGACATGCCGGTTGGTAGCGCTCGCAAAAAGAGGAATTCCAGGCAACGTAGCGCCAATAACATCGATATCACCTGCATTGAGATGCACCCAAAACCAAAACGGAGGGCGAGTTAATTTTAAATGGGGATCATTGGCAAGCCACGAATTCCTGCTTTGACTTCGCTGAGGTCCGACCACCCAACTATTACTCCCCATTCCTGAACCATTCCAAGGAGACGAAATCTCCTTAAAAAGAGTCTCTATTTGATCTGCAACCTGTGATTCAATAGGGGATCCCACCGGACTGCCCATAGGACTGGACGGCGCTGGAAAACGCGAAGAGATAAGGGGTGACTTCCGATACTCACCCTCCTTAAGAATTGAAACATCCCAAGGCATTTGCTCCTGAGAGAAAAGCTGGGAAGCTTCTTTCCCATAGTCTTTGAGCCATTTCAGCTCATCAAATTGGGTCTGAAAGCTGCGACGGGTCTGATCAAAAGACTGCAAGAGCATGATCGCAACCGAATCTTGTGGGAGCCAATCTTCTGGGTCATATTCAAATTTTTCAAACTCGTAGACCCCCCTTTTTAATGCGACCTTGAAACCCTGATTTACGCCCCAGGTATAAGCCCAGAGTAGCCGCTGGTACCGAGGCTCAAACTGTTGGAATAAAGTTTCTGCTCGCTCATAGAGGCCCAGAAGACGTAAAAAAAAATCTGATTGAATTGAGTTCCGCCCCAGGACCTCTGACCTTCGACCTTGCACCGTGCGCCTAAAATAGTCCATTTGCCAGCTGCGCTCACGACCCTGGATAAAACCTAAACAGGCCATCCCTTTCAGTTCGGAATTATTCGAGGAAGTAGAGACATGAACATGTGGAATCCCCTTTTGGTCTTGCAATATCTCGCAGGTCGTTCCAGTCAGCTCAGAATGAAGTGGATTAGACAGTTTTCCTGGGGATGCCCATAACTTTACAATCAAACCTCCACTTAAGTTTAAATAAAAACTCAACAGAAATATTAAAGCTAACTTTTTAAAAGTGAACATCATACGACCTTCCACCAGCGTTTCCCATATCGATGGGGTTCACGCCCTTCCAGAATTTGTCCGATAACTGCCGACGTGACCCATGGCATTTCGAGCTGTAAACTATGCCCTGCTCCCTTGATCACAACTGCCCGAGACTTCTTGAGTTGATTACCCGATTGAAGACAACTCAACCATGTACCTACACATGACACAGGGATTAAAGTATCCTTTTCACCCCAAATCACCCAGGATTCTGCCTGGATATGTTTCACGATCTGATTTAAAGTATGAAGATCTGGACGTGCTGAATGAACGAACGAGGCTACGTCTTCTCTCATTAAAAAATGTTTAAAATGTGAATGAACCAAACTAAACCAAGAGGGTTCTTTAGC
>JANNCA010000226.1:0-18945 GCA_031386075.1 Oligoflexia bacterium | reverse complement strand
ATGGGAGCAAATGAGTCCCTTCCAAAGAATTGAGTACTTCAGGACGTCCGTTTCGGACGATTGCCACCAGACTATGAGTCGTTCCCAAGTCAATTCCGACAATAGGCCCACCCATAGGCGATTCAATTTGAATAGACATTTTTTAATCCACTCCGCATTTCTTTAGTAACGCCATTTCTTGAGTAACTGTGGAACGGCTTTAGCTAAAGATTGTAGATAATTGCTCACCTGTACCTCACCAGCAAGCCTCTCCAAAATACTTCGATCCTGCTGAGAATCATACTGAGTCTCTAAAAACTTCAAGTTTTCTTCGGTGGCTTTTTGGAGCTCAACGAGTTCAACCTGAAAATCACTCAGCTTTTCACCCAGCACCTCTAGGGAACCCTCCGATTCCATCGCCAGCTCCTGTAACTCAAACCAAGTCTCAGCCATTTTCACTGGCAGGGTCGACTTTACAGCATTCATGTCCACCCCTTCGAGGCGTAACAAATAGTCACGCAATAGTAACGACGACTTCAGAGTGCTATACGCTTGATTCAAGAAACTCATCTTTTGTAACGAGACAGCCTTCGCCTCTAAGCTGGACGCAGTAAAGCGATCCGGATGGTAAACTCTGGAAAGTCGATAAAAGGAAGCCTCAAGACTGTCTAAATCCTGACCAAAACGCCGAGGGAGCTCAAAAAAACTAAAATAATCCTCTGACTGAGCGATAGATTGGGGCATAACACTAGGCTGAGAAGCTTGAGCCACAACCACAAGTACGCTTTGCATTGGGATTAGTGAAAACAAATCCAGTCCCATTCAACCCATCTGTAAAATCAAGGACTGTTCCTGCTAAATAGAGGAGCGATTTGGAATCACACACGACCTGCACACCATCCTGCACAAATACCTTATCGCTGGCGGTGACAGGCTCATTATCAAAGCCGAGCTTGTAACTCATGCCCGAACAACCTCCCCCTACTACTTTCACTCTCAACATCGAATGGGTGGCCGTTGGATCACTCGTTTGAATGCGCCTAATTTCTAGGACGGCTTTAGCCGTCACTTCAATCGTACTCATGCGGTCTTAACCTCCTCCTGTTTCTTCAGGTAATCGTTAATCGCAGCTTTGATCGCATCCTCTGCCAAAACAGAACAATGAATTTTAATCGGGGGCAACGACAATTCTTCTACAATATCTGTATTCCTGATCGCAAGGGCTTCATCAATCGTCTTGCCCTTAATCCATTCAGTCGCCAAAGAAGAACTCGCAATGGCACTGCCGCAACCGAAAGTTTTAAACTTTGCGTCTTTGATCACCCGGGTCTTTTCGTCAATTTCCACCTGAAGTTTCATCACATCTCCACACTCAGGTGCGCCAACCAAGCCCGTCCCCACATGAGAAGAAGTTTTATCTAAAGAGCCCACATTTTTGGGGTTTTCGTAATGTTCAACTACTTTTTTCGTATATGCCATAAATTCCTTTCTACAAACTCTACAAGAGCTTAATGCCCTGTCCAACTCACTGTTTTCAAATCGACACCTTCTTTGACCATTTCATAAAGAGGCGATAGATCTCTTAATTTTTTAACGGTAGCAACTACCCTTTGAATGGCATACTCGATCTCTTCTTGGGTCGTAAATCTACCCAATCCAAATCGAATACTGGTATGTGCCAAGTCCTCACCTACTCCAATACTTTTTAAAACATAAGAAGGCTCAAGACTTGCGGAGGTGCATGCGGAACCACTCGAAACGGCCAACTCTTTCATCCCCATCATCAAAGATTCGCCCTCTACAAAGGCAAAACTGACATTCAAGTTATTAGAGAGTCGCTCTACAGGGTGCCCATTGAGATACACTTCATCTAATTCCTTTTGGATTCCTTCCCATAGTTGATCCCGAAGACGCCTGATTCGAGCGGGTTCCTCAGCGAGAAGCCGCTCGGCTAATTCAGCTGCCTTACCAAACCCCACAATTCCCGGGACATTGAGTGTTCCGGATCGCATTCCTCGCTCATGGCCACCTCCATAAATCATAGGAACCAAACGAACTCTCGGATTTTTACGCCGGACGTAAAGGCAGGCTACTCCCTTGGGTCCGTAAATTTTATGAGCAGTCAATGACAAGAGGTCAATTCCCATCTCTTCCACTTGAAGAGGGGTCTTCCCTGCAGCTTGCACTGCGTCTGTATGAAAAAAAACTCCGTTTTCTTTACAGACTTTTCCAATAGCCGCCAGAGGATTAATCGTTCCAATCTCATTGTTTGCTGCCATGATCGAAACGAGAATCGTCTGAGGGGTCAAAGCTTGACGGACTGAATCGGCACTGACTTGCCCATACTGGTCCACCGGCAGATAAGTGATTTTAAACCCTTTTTTCTCAAGAAAATGGCAGGTATCCAAAATAGCCTTATGCTCAATCGGAGAGGTAATGATGTGGTTACCTTTATCCCGATACATTTCGGCAACGCCCATCAGGGCCAAATTATTGCTCTCAGTGGCGCCGCTTGTAAAAATAATCTCTTTCTCATGAGCTCCGATCAAGCGGGCAATTTGTTTTCTAGCCTTCTCTACAGCAGCCTCAGCTGTCCAACCAAACTCATGATTTCGACTGGCTGCATTTCCAAAAACTTCTGAAAAATAAGGAATCATTGCCTTAAGAACTTCTGGGTCTACAGGCGCTGTTGCATGATAGTCTAAATAAATCGGCAACTTCATTTCACGACTCTTTCCTTTGAGATGCGCTCTCCGCGAGTCGAGCATCACCCAAAACAACCAACGGCTTCATTTCGTCCGTCAGCTCTGATAATTGAATTCCAGATAAAAAATCAAAAACACGGGTATTCACATGACTCATAAAATCATGAATTTCACATCGAGACCCATACTCACAGACTCCGGGCCCAACGACTGCAAGAGGAGCTGCTGTGCAGGCCACCAAAGTTTGAGGACCTTCCATGAGTTCTAAAAATTCAGCCAAAGAAATCTCGCCCAAAGAGCGCAGAAGCCGATAGCCTCCTTTTGCGCCATGAGCTGAATCTATCAAGCCGGTATCCTTCAGGCGTTGAAGGGTTTTTGCAGTAATTTCAAAGGGCAAGCCATAAGAATCCGCAATTTCCCGGGCACTTGTGATCTCTTGCGAACCACTCCCTAGTTTGCAGCTCATATGCCGTAAGGCCATCAGGCCGTACTCTGTTGTTCGATTCAGTCGAAGCATAAAATCCTTATACGATATTTGGGGTCGTATATAAAGAGAATACCTGAAATTCCCTGAATTGCCTAGAAGAACGGCGAAAGCTCTAAATAGACTGATGATTTCAGATCAACCCATAGATATTTTGGTCAAAACTCTTGGACAGAGTTTAAACTATGTGGTTTCCTCCTTACATCAGCAACCATAAGCAATTGCTTTAAATTGAGAGGTGCTGGGGGAGAGAAAATGAAGAAAAAAGAAAAATTAACCGACTTCGTGAAATTTAACGATCGTAAGCTAGAAAAACAGTATCAAAAAACTAAAATTCCGATGTCGGAATTGATTGAAGCTTACTTTGATGGACGCGTCGATATTGTGGGCGACCTAGAAGAGCTCCTTAATCGAAAGGACCTCTTCGTTAAATATTCATTGATCACAAAACGTCACATGAGTTTTTTATTAACCCGATTTATTCCAGAAGTAGCCATTCACTCGAAGAAGCAAGACGAGCGCATTGTTCGAGCCCATTATGACCGGGGAAATGATTTTTTTAATGCATTCCTCGGGCCTCGGATGATTTATACTTCGGCTTTTTTCAAGAATGATGGCGACACTCTTGAAAAGGCTCAAGACCAGAAAATGGATCTTGTCTGCCAAAAATTACAAATGAAAAAGGGTGAAGAACATTTGGATATCGGTTGTGGATGGGGAACTTTAGCCCTTCATTCAGCAAAAAATTTCCAAGCAAGCAGCACAGGGGTCACGATCGCTAAGCATCAAACCTCTTATGGAAACGACCAAATTGCAAAGGCAAAAATGTCGGAACATGCTCGCATCCTTTGCATGGACTATCGCGAAATTCCTAAAAAAACCTACAATAAAATTTCATGCCTGGAAATGGCTGAGCACGTAGGCGTGAAGAATTTTCAAAAATTCATGAACCAGATCTACGGCCTTTTGGCCGATGATGGTTTATTCTACCTCCAGATTGCTGGACTCAGAAGAGGCTTTCACCTCGAAGACTTGGTCTGGGGCTTATTCATGAATAAATATATTTTCTCAGGTGCTGACGCCAGCATGCCACTCAGCTACGTCGTCGATAAACTTGAGAAATCAGGCTTCGAAATTCATAGCGTAGAAAATGTCGGCATCCACTACTCGATGACTATCAAGCATTGGTACGACAACTGGCTTAAACATAAGTCCGAAATCGTTGCTTCTTATGGTGAGCAATGGTACCGAATCTGGCACGTTTTCCTCGGTTGGTCCGTTCAAATTGCAGCACAAGGAAGCTCCACTTGTTTCCAGATTGTCTGCAACAAGAACTTTAACCATTTCAATCGAAGAATCTGGATTGGACAGCCTGCATTAGGAGAGCAGAAAATACATCTCCCAAATCAAGCAACTGGATCTAGTAAATCCTCAGCGAATAGCTCTTTGAGTCTTGATTAATCATTTCGAATAGCAAATTCGATTAAAAAAAGAGGGAGGTTCTTCGCAGCCTGCGATGAGCCTCCCTTTTCTTTTTCGATAGATCCATCATGAGCTGCGGGTTGCAGCGAAATCCTAATGCCGCTCAGGCCGGTCTTTAGTGAGCTTCTCACACGTATTACAAAGATGAACTTCCATTGAGTTCCAACGATGCCAATCCCCTTCCTTGGAAGAAAATATGAGTCGACAATGAAAGCATTTGAACTGATTTCTACCGGGCTTATGGAGGGTTATGCTCATAAATACGATACCTTAGCATGGCTCATTGCAGATAAGTATCAAAATAGAGCTAGAGCCCGATCACAAAAGCCGACGGGCAATCCTCTCCCCTAATCGAACCAACGTCTCCCGGCCTTGGCTCGTTTGATTCAGGAGATCTAAGTCCGGAGCCCACTTTCCCGGCTCACCTAAAACAATCACAGTTGAACCACCAAAAAGAAAATACCCTTTTTGGGCCCCACGCCTAAACTCTTTATTTTTGGAATGAGTCTGAACAATCTTCCCCACACACAGTGCACCTACTTCAATATAGGCAAGCTTTCCAAAATTTCGGGTTTGCAAGAGACTCACATGACGTTCGTTCGTTGCAAAAATGTCCTCTTTGTATTGAAGGGCCAGTGGATTGACCGAGTGAAGATGACCTGGCAATGAGTAACTCTCCAAAATCTCACCGTCATCTGGAAAATGAAAGCGATGATAGTCCGTAGGACAGAGTCTAGCTACCAATACAGGCCCTCCGACGAACGGCTGCGCCCTTTCAGCCCCTCCCATGAGTGCCGATGCCGAAAGGCGGCTCCCCTTCACCGGAAGCCTTGAAATAGCGTCTATTTTCTCATAGGCGAAATACCTTGCTTCTGAAAACGCCGGGAAATCGGGTGCATCCTGGGCAAATGGCCTCGCCCCAGCCTTGAATTTTCGAATAAAGAAATCATTAAAAGACTGAAACGGCCCTTTTTGGAATTCCTGCATCGGAATTTTAAATTTCTTAATAAAAGGCAGTACCTTCCGACCACTCCAACGAGTGGACTGATAGCTGCCATAGAGTCGACTTAAATAAACCTTTGAAAGGACTTGATCAGTCAAAATCTGACCCATCGAAGTCCCATAGAGCCAGCGAATCCAGGCATCACCATAAACCTGCTCCACCTCTTCTCTGGATTCACGACGATTCCAAATAAAAATTTGATCCTCATTCACTTGGAAGACCGGGACTCAGGCAAGAGGTTGGGCTGGGTTTTGACGAGTGCCCGAATGTCTAAGAGCTGCTGAACGAATGCGGAAACATGCTCTAAATAAAAAGCATTAGCTCCATCACTCTTCGCTTCCTGAGGACACGGATGACACTCGATAAATAAACCATCCGCACCTGCCGCCATGGCCGCACGAGCGAGACTCTCTAAATACTCTCTTTTTCCACCCGTACTTTTTCCACCGGGCGCAGCACCTGGAGTTTGAATCGAATGAGTAGCATCATAAATAACGGGAACGCCGTACTGCTTCATACATTGAAACCCGATCATATCGACCACCAAGGTATTGTAGCCAAACGAGGCTCCTCGCTCTGTCAGGCAGAGCCAATCAGCTCGCTGTCCACCTGCACCCCCCACTGAGCGAACCTTGTCCACAATGTTTTTTGCGTCCCAGGGTGCCAAAAATTGCCCTTTTTTAACGTTGAGCCGTCGCCGATACTTAATAGCGGCGGCTGCTCCGGCGGATATCATGTCGGTCTGCCGACAAAGAAAGGCGGGGATTTGGAGAAAATCCACAATTTCAGCGACTTCTTCTGCTTGCTCGGGAGTATGAAAATCAGTCAACACGGGAAGACCCGTTTTTTCTCGAACTTTTTCTAAAATCCGAAGCCCGCTCTTCAGGCCTGGACCTCGAAAGCCCTCAATAGAGGTCCGATTTGCTTTATCAAAAGATGCCTTAAAATAAAGCTCAACCGGCAGTCCCTGAAGCTGACGTTTGAGCTCCTGCGCTATTTCAAGTGCCATTCCTGGGTCTTGATTCTGCTTTCCTCCCTCGATCCCCGCTTCGTCTTCGATGACACAAGGACCTGCGATCAACGTCATTAAACTCGGCACATGAACTGAAGTAGGGCTGAAGATCACAGACTCTTCCTTTGATAATTTTTTGCTGCCTGAATAAAATCTACAAAAAGCGGGTGAGGTTGTAAAGGCCGGCTCAAGAACTCAGGATGAAACTGGCACCCCAAAAACCAAGGGTGATCGGGAAGTTCAACGATCTCTATCAATTCATTTTGAGTTCCCTGGAGACTATGAGTACCCGAAACCGTAAGACCCATCTCTTCAAGTCTTGAGCGAAAATGATGGGAAACCTCAAACCGATGCCGATGCCTCTCAGAAACCATTTCGGTTCCATAGGCTGTAAATGCGCGAGTCGCTAGGCCAGTGGCCTTGGCTTTAGGCAAAATCCGACAAGAATAAGCACCCAAACGCATGGTTCCCCCCTTATCAGTCAAAGTTTTTTGGGACTCCATGAGGTCAATCACGTTCTCTTGACCCTCTGGCTTGAATTCTGCTGAGCTTGCTTGAGAAATTTGACAAACGTTTCTTGCAAATTCGATCACTGCCAATTGCATGCCCAAGCAAATACCAAAGTAAGGAACGCCCTGAGTACGAGCCATCTCAATCGCTCGAATTTTGCCTTCGACTCCCCGCTCCCCAAATCCACCCGGCACCAGGACTCCATCGACCGATTGGAAAAGACTGAGATTTTTTCCGCTCTCCATATCTTCAGAATCTATATAAAGCATATTAACCCGGACGTCGTTCGAGACGCCACCGTGAACTAAAGCTTCTGAAAGAGACTTATAACTATCTCGCCAGTCCGTATATTTTCCAACAATTCCGATCTTAACTTCACCTTGGGGATGGCGAATTTTTTCAACTATACTTTCCCATTTTGAGAGATCAGGTCTCCCCGTCCAAATGCCAAGTTTCTCGGCAATTTTTTCGTCCAGGCCCTCTTCATGAAAATAAAGTGGCACCTCGTAAATACTGTTCGCGTCTATTGCGCTAAAAACCTGATCACCCGGAACATTGCAAAAAAGGCCAATTTTGTCTTTCACATCCTTAGGCAAATTCCGGTCAGATCGGCAAAGAAGAATATCGGGCTGAATTCCGATTTCTCGAAGTTCTTTTACGCTATGCTGAGTGGGCTTCGTTTTGAGTTCACCGGCTGCCGTAATGTAAGGCACCAAGGTGAGGTGAATAAAAAGAACATTCGGAGCCCCTTCTTCCACCTTCATTTGGCGAATCGCCTCTAGGAAGGGCAAACTCTCGATATCACCGACTGTTCCACCCACCTCGACTATAGCGATATCTGAATCCAAAGCCGCTTCTCGAATATGTCGCTTAATCTCATCTGTAATATGTGGAATGACCTGAACTGTCTTCCCTAAATATCCCCCTGCCCGCTCCCTTCGAATCACCGCATCATAGATACGCCCCGTGGTAAAACTATTTTTACGGCTAAACTGGGCATTCTGAACAAAGCGAGAATAATGACCCAAATCCAAATCAGTCTCAGCTCCATCATCTAAAACAAAGACTTCTCCATGCTGAAAAGGACTCATAGTCCCAGGATCTACATTCAAATAGGGATCCATTTTCATCATGGTCACTCGAATCCCTCGCTGCTCCATGAGCATGCCAATCGACGCTGCACTGATGCCTTTGCCAATACTAGAAAGGACTCCGCCCGTTATAAAAATATATTTTCTCTGTTTTGCCATCTCAATTAGATCCATCTGGGTTTGGGTATGTTTTCAAGTTCATACTTTACATAGCCATCCCATTACAAGGATATTAGAAAGTTCAAATGAGAACATCAATCTCTGGCTTCCAATTCCCTTGCCACTGCTTCAACCGAACCTGCGGGCGCCCGTATCCCGCTGGTTCAAGCGGATACTCAATAAAAGCATAGATCAGTCGAATCTGTTTACCATAGTCGTCGAGATCTAAATTAGTCATTTCGTTCCAACTTCCTTCATTAAAATATTCTTTCCCCTCTCTCCATTGCCGGTATCTGACAATATGGGTATGACCGAAAATGACAGTACTTACGGTGTCATAGGTCTCCAGAATTTTAAAGGCGATCTTGTCATAGTTAGGATAGAGAGAAATTTCCTTTAAAAGACCGAGTGTCGCGCGGACTCCCTGATGAATTTGATAACGCCGTCGAAGCAAAACCGTATCAAAGATAAAATGAATGATTCCAGCAATAGTCTTCACTCCCCAAAAAAAATCATGAATCATCACCCACCTAAAAAATGCTGAAGGAGGACGCACTTTATCAACATGGGGTCGAGTTCTTTTAATTTTGGGCAACTGAACCGCCACGAATAACGACCCCCACGGCAAGTTAAGCACTGGCTCTGGAAGCCCTCGGGTAATAAATGGACGCAGCATATCTATTTGAGCAAACCGTTCATACTGCTGCCCATGCTCAACATAGATTCCATCAAACTGATAACTCACATCATAAAACAAAACCTGAACCCCCACAGCTTCTGAAAACACTTTCCGAGGACCAGGCCAAAGCATTCCAACGTCATGGTTTCCAACTACATAAACAACAGTATGATGAGGCATTGCAGCAAACTGGGCAAGGGCTTCGAAAAACTCTGGGTGCCCAGCTACAATTCGCTGCACAGCTCGAATCACACTTCTTTCAGTGATCAAATGAGTATGAACACCCCAAGTATCAATTTGAAGTAGATTTAATATATCTCCATTTAAAATAATCTCCACGCACGCATCCGAAAATATTCCAGATCGATAAAATTTTAAAAATTCTGAAAATTCTCGATCATAAATAAAATCTTCTAAAATATTTTGAGTCCCATCCTTAAAGTACCGCCCTTTTCCCAGGTGGAAATCGCTAACAATTACTTTAAACTTCGGCCGCAAACCATCACTACTTGGCCTGCAGGCGTCCATATTCCCTAATTTTCTTTATCTGAAGGCACTCACGAGAAACAACAACACGATTTCGATCCAATTTTTTAGCTTGATACATAGCTTGATCAGCCGCTTCAATTACCCCGTCTTTTGTTTTTGAGTTTTGAGGAAAAAGCGCAACTCCTATTGAAATAGTCATTTTGATTTTATATCCTTCATTTATTAAATAAAATCGCCCCGCCACGGATTCTCGCACTCTCTCGGCAACCGTCATTGCCGTGTAAAGATCACAGGACGATAATACCACTACGAACTCATCTCCCCCATAACGAAAAACCGTATCCTTTTCTCTGACATATTTCCTTAGTTGTCCACCCAGTTCCCTCAAAAGGGCTGTCCCAACAAGGTGCCCATATTCATCATTGATCTCTTTAAAGCAATCGGCATCGATAAAGAGCACGGCAAAAGATTCTCGATTGACCTCTGCTTGAACCATTTCTTGATCTAAGACATAATCTAGATAACGGGTATTATAGAGCCCCGTCCCATCGTCCACATAGCAGGCAGAGATCATGTCTTTTTTATCTAATGCTCGCCTCACCGCTCGACGAAAGGCTCCTTCACTCACCGGTTTAGTGAGGTAGTCTTGCGCACCCAATTGAATGAATTCTACGGCTTTTTCTACTGTTGCTTGGCCAGAAAAGACGACTACACTGGTAGCAGATTTCACGCGCCTAAAATGTTCTAACAAAATCTTTCCCGAGTACTCTTCAGAAACCAAAACGAGGCGATAAAAATTGAAACCTGCCTTCTTGTTATCAAAAAAACTCGGTATTTGATCCATTCCATCGACACCCCCCCCTCTTCCGACTAAGTCTTTGGCCCATTCGGAATATTGCTCCAATTCTAATAAATTTTTTTCGATTATTAAAACTCTACAATAATTAGACATTAAGAGGCATCCCGCTTTTGATCTTCCATTGAATCAGTTTCTTCGACTTCCTCCGCCATACTCACCGTATAACTTTTCCCTCCACTTTGTGGAGAATCCAACAGGCCTCCTGCTACTCTAATGATCTGAGCTGCTCTTGCCAATCGATCACGAAGATGAGTGACATTCTCTTTTTCACGCGAGTATTGATCTTGTAATAAATCCACATTAAATTCTAATAAATCCAGTTTACGCTTGAGTTCAATAATTTTACTCTCTCTTGCACTTATGAGAGCTTCAGAATCTTTTTTCATGATTTCAAGACGATTTTCCAACTCCTTTTCTCGCACACGGATTTTTCTAATATCAATACGCACTCTTTCTTTGAGATGTTCCATCGTTTCAGCTGCTTCTCGCACTTGATGCTCCAATACCCGAGTTCTATCGCTCTTTACTTTAACCTGAAAATGAAGCCCCTCAATTTCCGACTGTAACTCCTGTAAAGCAAGTATTTTTTCTTTTTCAAAGTCTTGGATTTTTTGAGACTTTTCCTTAGCTTGATGGCTGAGCTCGGTGTTCTTCACCTGCTCATCTTTAAAGAGGTGCTCCATCCTCTTCATCTGCTCATTTGCAGCCTTCAGCTGGTTAGATAAAATTGCAACATCTTGCTCTCGAAGAAGCAGGTATTTCTTGAACGTTTCAAGATCTGGAGAATGCGCAGCACCCCCGGGAACTACTGCATCCCCGATGGGTTCGGCCAATTGAGCAAAAACAACAGCCAAATCAGCGGCAGGCCCAGAAGCATGCGCAGAACGAAACAGGTAAGGCAGCTCTCTCTCTGCCTCAGAGTCTTCAACAATAGGCAGCGCAGAATGATCCAATGGAAGAGAAGGAAGACCCACCTGAGTCAAACTCATACGAATCGCAGGAAGCAGAGAACCGTCAGAATCAGGAACCTCAAGTACCAGGGCTCCTGCCTCCAAGAGAACTGAAGCATCTCCCACCAAACCCTCTTGGCTGGGCACCTGAAGGTCGCTCGGTGAAATTTCTGTGAACTGAGGGGCCTCAAGGGAAATACCCGGTTCTTCAATGATCTTGGTCGGATCACCTTCAGGCTTCATGAAAACCAGACTCACATCTTCTAAAATCGGACACTTTTCTGATTCAGTCACATGCGGAGTTTCATACGAAGTTTCGGACTCATTCGGGACATCGACAGATTGCCCGAGAATTGCTTGGATCAAATGAAGGAGCTGGTCTTCATTGAATGGATACTTTAAATAGGCATTGACTCCTTGAGGGCCTTTTTGGTGTTCCGCGCACTCCGCACTCCCCCAAGCCTCAGTAGTTAAAATAATCGGAAGGTCATTTTGAATCGGATCTAATTTGACGTCACTGATAAATTTCAATCCAATGTCTTTGGAATCATACCCCTCCCGATGAATGAGAGCCATATCAATGCTCGTGCCATGAAGCCCAAGCATCTGAACCGCTTCTTTTGCGTCGGCAGGAAACAATAGAGCAATACCCAAAGATTGAAGTTTTTTGGAAATATTATGCTCTGCGTCGATGCGAGGATTCAAAAACAGAATCTTCATCTATGTACCCATCGGATTCAGAGGGACATAAGTTGACACCTTGCTTAGGTAAAGCTAACGTTTTCATTAATGAATCATGGGGCTAATGAGATTTCAGACAAAGTTACTGTCCTCGTTTTCAAGGATAATTATGCTGCCCGCACCTTTCAAATCCCGCTCAACTGGATATCTAGGTTTGGGATATTTCTCACCATTATCATTGGATTAGGAGCTATTTCTGCGTTCCTAGCAGCTAAGTATTATTTCGTCGCAGCCAAGAACGACCCCACTCATATACTAGAATTAGAACAAGAGGTGTCAGATTTAAAAATAAATATAAAAACCCTGGAGAGCCAAGTAACGGCACCTGTTCCCCTACCTTCGGTTACTCATAAAGCCCAAAATATTCAACCCTTAAACTCAGGGAATAATTTTTCTGCCTTCCCAATAACGACAATGAATGCCCAGACCCAAATCCCAGACCCCGCATCACTCCCCTTTTCAATTCAAGATCCGAAAGCCACCTGGAGAGGAAAGACTCTCAAAGTTCGTTTTGCTCTCCAATATTTGAAGGAAGATCGAGGCCACCAGGAAGGAAAAATCCTGATCTTGGCGCGGGGCCCCGAGAGCCTTTTTTCGTATCCACCTGGCACCTTGAATCGAATAGGGAGCGAAACCCTCATCATTCCTGACAACGGGGAGTCTTTTTCAGTCAGCAAATTCAGAGAAGTTCAAGCGGAATTCGGCCCCCTCCATTCACAGAACTCAATTCTCGACGTAGAAATTATTCTTTTTAACCCTGAAGGCCAAATTCTCGCTTATCAAAAAGTCACTCCTCAAAAAAAACCGGAACAAAAACAGCCCAACCCAACAAAGGAATCTCCACCTGAATGACCACCCTTCAAGAAACGAGAATTAATATTGTTGCCGAAGGCACTCGAATTGAGGGGCAGGTCGTATTTGATCAGATTTCGCGGATTTATGGGGTTCTCGTAGGAGAAGTTCGAGCCAAAGCAGGAAGCACCCTGATTCTGAGTGAATCATCAGTTGTCGAAGGCAATATCGAAGCGGACACCTTAATCATAGAGGGGTTCGTTCAGGGGGATGTCTCCGCAATTACAAAGGTCATTGTGTCTCGAACCGGCCGAATCGTCGGCAACATTAAAACAGCCTCCCTTTCCCTTGAATTTGGCGCGTACTTCGAGGGACGATGCACAATGAATTCCTGAAAGCTAAGTATTGAATTTTTTGGTATCTGAGTCGAGTCTCAGGTACAAAAACTTTCAACTGCCCCAAAAGGAGCGCCTTCATGCGAATGACAATTCTCGGATGCGGTACATCAACTGGCGTTCCTCTCATTCACTGCGCCTGTTCCGTTTGCCGTTCAAAAAACCCAAAAAACCACCGATTGCGGGCTTCGGCGTGGATTCAATCCCATGGGAAAAGCATTCTCATTGATACATCCACCGACCTTAGACAACAGGCCTTACGAGCAAAAATTCCGCGAATTGATGCCGTCCTATTCACGCATCCCCATGCCGACCATATTCATGGAATAGACGAACTCAGAAGCTTTAATTTCATTCAAAAGTCAGTCATCCCAGTCTATGGAAACGCTTGGACTTGCGCCGAACTCAATACCAAGTTCTCTTATATTTTCCAAAGTGGCCCCGTAGAGGGTGGAGGTGTTCCGCAACTCAAAACTCACCTGGTCGATACGCAAACCCCCTTCGTGGATGTCCTAGGAGAACATGTCATTCCCATTTCCGTATCTCATGGATCCAAAGAGTGTGTGGGTTATCGGCTTGGGCCTATTGCATATATCACGGATTGCAGCTTGATCCCCTCCTCCTCGATGGAGCGACTCAGAAACCTCTCGGTGCTAGTCCTCGACTGCTTACGGCTTCAGCCTCATGGTACCCACCTCCACTTAGATCAAGCACTGGCTATCATTCGAGCGCTTCAACCCAAGAGAACTTTTCTAACCCACTTGGGCCATGATTTTGATTACTTAAAATCACGAAATAAACTCCCAAAAGATGTATTTTTCGCATATGACGGATTATCAATTGTTGCCAATGAGAGGGGATCGATATGATCGTTGGAGTACCCAAAGAAATTAAGAACAAAGAAAATCGGGTCGCTATGGTGGTTGCGGGAGTGCGAGCTCTCACTCAAGCCGGACACAAAATTCTGATTCAAAATAATGCTGGCATGGGAGCTGGCATTTCGGATGAAGATTATCGTAAGGCCGGCGCCACGCTCATTGCGAACGCAAAGGAAATTTTCGACAAAGCAGACCTCATCGTCAAGGTCAAAGAGCCATTACCTGAAGAATATCCTCTATTGCGAGAGAACCAAATTCTCTACACTTACCTTCACTTAGCAGCTGACGAGCGACTCACAAAAGCTCTCATGGAGAGAAAAATCATCGGAATCGCTTATGAGACCATCCAACCTGCCGATGGATCGCTTCCGCTACTTGCACCCATGAGCGCCGTTGCAGGGAGAATGGCGACGCAAATTGGAGCCACTTACCTTCAACACGACCACGGCGGAAAAGGGTTACTCCTAGGCGGTGTTCCAGGTGTAGAGCGAGCCAGCGTAGTGATCCTGGGAGGAGGTGTAGTTGGAGTGAATGCAGCTAAAATGGCGATCGGCCTCGGAGCAAAGGTCACTATTTTGGACGTCAATGTCCACCGTCTTGAGTACCTGTCAGATATTTTTGGCACCGACGTTACAACCCTCCATTCAAACAGCGAACAAATTGAGCGAGTCGTCACTCAAGCTGACTTAGTCGTAGGGGCAGTGTTAGTTCCCGGGGCTAAAGCTCCAAAATTGGTTTCCCGAGAAATGGTGTCCAGAATGCAGCCAGGCGGTGTCATTGTTGACGTCGCGGTAGATCAAGGCGGTTCGGTAGAAACCTGCCGACCTACGAGCCATGAACATCCAACTTATACAGTCGACGGCGTCGTTCACTATGCCGTTCCAAATATGCCTGGAGCAGTTCCTCGCACCTCCACCTTTGCATTAACCAATGTCACTCTCAAATACGCACTCATGATTGCCAATATGGGCTGGAGAGATGCTGTAGCAAAAGACGAAGCACTCCGTAAAGGTGTCAATATCGCGAGTGGAAAAATAACCTACAAACAGGTCGCAGAAGATTTAGGGTTACCCTATGAGCCACTTCGACTCTAGATAAATTCCTTTATAGACAGAGGGCCGTGGGTGAGTTTACCCTTAATAAGTGGCGACTCACGAGCCCTCTAACACGCCCGGCGCACCTGCTCCTGAAGGTGAGAAGGCAAAGCTGCCAATTCTTCCTCTGATCAACACAGTTTTGCTGCTGTTGACCTTGGGTTTTTTTTACTATTATAATTTTATTTATAAACGTCCGGCTATTACGGAAAATGGAGAACGAGAACGGCTTATCGCAGTCTATACAAGCCCAACTCCACTCCCCACGCCTGCTTTCCTCACATTCGAACCAATGACTGTGAACATTCGAGCAGTTCCGGAGCGGCCGTCATCCGCAGATGGTACTTTTTTACAAATTCATGGCAAGCTCCACTTCGTGACAATCACGTTTACGCTTGAAATCAGAGACCAACGCTTACAATCCTATGCAGAAAGACTCCGACCCTTTATTCTAGATCAGCTCGTCCAAAACCTTGGAAAAAAGCAATTCCATGAGCTCACGACCGTTCAAGGCCGATATATCTTGTCATCTGAAATAATTGATTTTGCTAACCATTTAGCTCTCACCCAAACAGCAACCCCTTCCAAAGAACCGCTCATCAGCCACGTGTATTTCACTCAATTTATTGTCCAATAGACCGGGTGAAATCTAGACATCTAAGTTTTTATATTTTAAACTTATATAATGGATAATACCTTAATTCCTACAACCGAAGGTCAACGTCTTCTGGTTGTAGACGATGAAGCCTCGATACTGGGTATCGTCAAAACAATTCTAACAAAAGCTCAATACACTGTTACAACCTGCGAAACTGTCGCCGAGGCTCTTAAATTTTTACACCATGAACCGTTTGACTGTCTCATTACAGATGCAATCATGCCTTTAGCAACTGGATATGATCTCATAAAATCGATCCGTGAGGGATGCTCCCATAAGGATATCCCCATCCTCATGCTTACTCGAAAAAGAAACCGGCAAGATGTCAAAAAAGCACTGGAAGTCGGTGTCACTGACTACGTGCTTAAACCCATTGATGAGCATCTTTTCTTAGACAAAGTGGAGATTTGTCTAAGAAAAGGCGAAGGAAAACGTCACATTATTGAATGTACCTTACACGGAGATCAATCGAATGGCGCACTCCTCGTGGCCTGTAAAATCTCTGCAATAAGTGAATCCTACCTCACTTGCATCGTTTCCCTACCGATTCCAGCAGAACTTCAATGTGAAATGAATGCCCCTATTTTTGACGACATCGGTATCACCCCTCCGATCACTAAACTGATCTCCTGCGTCAAAGCCCCTCCTCAAACAGGAGAAAACCACAACTACATCGCCAAGTTTTCCTTTGTTGGCGTCCCTGAACCGGAACTTAGAAAAATAAGGACCTGGTTAAATCGTGAAGAAATGAGGCGAAGAAAATAGCCTTCCCTAATGGGTGGCTTTTATCAACTCTTTCATTTTAGGATCATCTGCCAAATGAAGTGGGTCTATTCGAACTTGAATAGAACATCTCAGTGCCTGCTCCAACAAACCAAAGTACCCTAACCATTGCACCCAGTCGCCAGCTGGTCCATTTTCATCTTGGGTCATGGCATCATCAATCGCAGCCGAAATCAGAGTTAACGTCGGAAAGCCGAAGGACTGGGCCGTACCCGCAAGCTTATGCACAAGAATCTGTACTCCCTCAAAACTATCTGAATCAAACGCTCCTAGGGCTATTTTAGAAATGAACTGAAGGAGCATTTCTAACCGGACGGAAAGAGAGTCAATAAACTCAACTTTAATCTTCATTAAATCAGGATCGGAGTCCCAATCCGTCATAAATCGACCATCTTTTTAACTAACTGTGCCAGCTCCGATGGATCGAACGGTTTGCGAAGATATTGCGTCGCACCCAGTTCCGAGGCATTCGTGATATCCTTTTGATTCCCTTTTGCCGATAGCACCAGAACTGGGACCTTAGCCCATTGAGAACTTCTCAAGTCTTTCAATACCTGCCAGCCATCTCGAATCGGCATCATAATATCTAAAATGAGAAGCGACCAATCGCGGGACCCAAAATGATCAATCGCCTCCTGTCCATTTTTAGCTAGAAATACTGAATACCCTTCCAAAGACAGTTTATAAGAAATTAACTTTGCAATTTGCTCTTCATCTTCAGCCAGCAAAATATGCACTATTTGACTCAATTTGATTTACCTTCTAGAAATCCGCATATTGCCTGCACGATTCCTCCAATTCCTTCATTTTTACCTAACGTATAAGCACTCTGAAATTCAGCCAGTCCTTTTCCCAATGAAACGGTGTCATCTCCCTCAACCATAAGGAAAATGGGTAAGTCATTATAACGTGAATTTTTTCGAATGACTTTCAAAAGCTCGACACCAGAAACATCTGGTAAGCCCATTTCAATCAAAGCCAAATCATAATTTTCCTTTTCTAATCGACCTAAAACGAGATTTCCATGATCTGCATCGTCAATAATAAATCCTCGCTGCTCAAACTGACGTTTAAGTAAAATTCGTATGTCCGTATTGTGATCTACAAGAAGAATTCTCCAACCTTTGGCAACAATCAAATCTCTCACCGCAATCATGAACTCATCCTGATGAATCGGCTTAGTGAGAACTGACGAGGCTCCACCCGCCAAGGCCTGACTCGTGTCAATGGATGCGCTGACGATCAACACAGGGACTGGCCGACGAAGGTGCCGTCGAATTTCAGAAATCAGCCCAAAGCCTCTTGAGTGAGCTGACGGATCTAAAATAACGACTGAAACCACCTCATTAATATAACGAACTTCCGATATCTCTTCAAAGTTGGAAAAAACATTCACTTCAACGCTAAATTCCCTCATAAAAGTAGGATTCGACTTCAATAAACTCAGCATAAAATCAGCATCTTGTTTTTGTGAATCAATAATCCAAATCCTTCTTTTAAAGGATGCACCTGGAATCAGGGCGAGATCTTTTTTCAGACCGATCTCATCCTCTGGAATGATTGGAAAAGTCACTGCAAACTCAGTCCCGCTCATTGCTTTACTATCCACAGTGATACTTCCGCCAAAAGCGCCGACGAGCTTCTGAACAATGACAAGGCCTAAACCTGTCCCCCCTTCAGCCGAAGTTAAGCTCGAACGGGCTCTATAAAACTTTTGAAACAACATTTCCTGTTCTTCCAAGCTGAGCCCAATACCGGAATCTGTCACCTTCACTGTAACGGCGAAATCTGACTGCTCTGCCCGAATTTCTATAGTTCCAAAATTAGTATATTTGATTGCGTTTGAGATTAAATTCATAAAGATTCGAATGAGCCCAGATTTCTCAGCTGCAATCAATTTTAAATGAACGGGTATATCGGCTCGAACTTCGAGACCTTTTTGCTGAGCTACAATACGAAACGTATCCATGCATTCTTTCAATATTGGCCCGAGGTCCTGCGGAGACTTGACAATCTGAGATTTCCCAGCTTCCAGAGCCTCAACATCTAAAATGTCATTGATCAGTCCCGTCAATCTCAACACATTGGTGTCAATGATTTTCAAAAACTCTTTTTGAATCTCAGTAAGAGGCCCTGCATCTCCTGACAAAAGGAGTTTTGCATAGCCCCCAATTGAAGTGAGAGGTGTCCGAAGCTCATGGG
>JANNCA010000211.1:0-3909 GCA_031386075.1 Oligoflexia bacterium | reverse complement strand
TGTGGGAAGAGTGAAGATTGATGACGTAGCCATCGACTGGCGACACTATTTTTTGGCCGAAAGCATAGTATTCTGTGAGCTCGAGTCCGGGATCTTGATAGGTTTTGCCATTTTTGCCTGTTATTACAAAATCAAGTGCATGGCTCCAGTTGCCTCCGTGAGTCCACTCGCCATAGAAGCCTTGCTGAACGCTCCAGGTGCCTTCGAAAGGACAGAAGATGCCAATTTCAGGACTTCTGTAGCGAAGCCATTGAAGGTGGGCTAAGTCCAGATTCCTTTCCGGACTTCCTGCAAATATTCCATTGATTTTGGCAGGAATGGCAGTTTTAAGAGTTCGAAGGATCAAAATGATTGTCAAATTATAAGGGAGCGAGAGTGCTGTAATATGAAAGGGGCTCCAAAAGGAAAGAGTGGCAGCCGAAATGAAAACGGCAATGAAAGTGCCTCCCCCTGCTAAAATGATGGAAAATCTAGAAGGAATTAGAAAATTTCCGGCAATAGCTGAAAAAATCAAAGAATAATTAAAATAGTGAAATTTTTTGAGTGGATCAATAGAGCTCAAGATCAATTGGGATTCAGTGAGATATCCTACTAAAAAACCGAGAATTAAAAACACTGAAGTCATAGGTGAATAGAGGGTGATGAGAAGGATGAAGCCCAATCCTACAAGGGGGTCTGGAGCACAAAAGACTGCACCTATTGATTTAAGGAAAAGAGCGGGGACATCAGGTAAATGATTTGAGTTAAAAATCGAAAAATAGGGAGTTGCATCACTGAGATTCGTAAAGTTTTGAGTCCCCAATGCGATGGCCCAGCTCACGAGGACAAAGGGAAGAGAGAGTACAGGGAGAAAATAGGCCTTTAGAATCGAATGAAGAAAATAGGTGATCAGGAGGTTGAGGCCAGCTGCGCCAAAAATGATAAAAATGACATTGAAGTCGAGCACAAAAAGATACCCGATAAAAAGCCCGATCAGAAGTGAGTTGAGGAAGTAAGTGCCTCGTATTTCTTCTTCTTGAATTTTTCCAAGAAGGAACAAAAAGCAGAATGCGCTTGTCAAAGAAATGATGCCACCCAGAGCGATATTGGGGTGGAGGAAAGTGACCCCGAGTAGCCCTATTCCGATCATCGGACTACCTAAAGAAAAAACGCTATTATAGGCCGATATGATCGGAAAAAAATGGGAATTTAATCGGGTTTTATTCATTTTAATTTTTTATTTAAAATTTATACAATATTCAGCTGCTTTCAAGGCGATTGATGTCCTCTAAAGTTTCGGCTTTTCGAATGACTGTCGGTTTCCCATCTTCCCCGATCATCACGATTGCTGGACGATATTGAATGAACTGCATCCATTGAGTGACATTGTAGGCTCCTACAGGAGAAAGGATAAGTCGCTGGTATCGTTTAAGTCTGGGGAGGAGAATGGCTTCATCTACGATATCGATATTCATGCAAAGTGGACCATTCAAAAGGCTGGGTTCCATAATTCCTGGAGAATCGCGATCCAATTCGACCTTATATTTGTACCAGGTGGACGTGTAGAGTAAATTGACACCTGCATCGAGCACGTAGCTTCTTCGGCCATCAGGAAGGAGTTTGTCAGCTACGACTGAGGTGATTAAATAACCTGCCTCGTCGACTAGATGACGACCCAGTTCCATGAAAAGTTTCGGAGCTGGGGCTCTGGCTGCCAACCATCGGAGTTCTTTTCCGATGAGTTCAGCGTAAGCTTCGACCTGGGGGACAATCACTTCGGGGGGTTGATAGACGCCTTTGAGATGACTGAGGCTTGCAAAACCACCCCCTAAGTCCAGAAACTCTATGTTGTAACCGACTAGACTTTCTACTTTCTTGATAAGGCCACTCAGAATATTGGCAGCCCGGGCGTAAGCGTGAG
The DNA here is from genome assembly GCA_031386075.1 of Oligoflexia bacterium. GTDB lineage: Bacteria > Bdellovibrionota > UBA1018 > UBA1018 > UBA1018 > CAIYTD01. Next base: position 2,009 of record JANNCA010000211.1, on the reverse strand, counting down.
GATCGAGAATGAAAGTGCCGATGTGGCAGTGGAGTCCACCGATTCTCAGATGTGGACTTTGAGCAACTCGGCGGATCGCGGCCCAAGCTTGGCCGCTTTCTAAATTAAATCCAAAGCGGGACCAGACAGGGTAAATGCCTGCATTCAGGTTAACCCGAATTCCCAGTGTGACTTTCTTGCCGGAATCTCGAGCTATTGCTTCAATGTCTTCGATTTCTTGAAAATGGTCGACATGGATGTGGACATTTTCAGCCACTGCTTGTTTGAGGGATTCGTAGGGTTTGTAAGGACCATTGTAGATGATTTGTTGACCGGACATCCCTAGGCTTCTGGCTTTTTCATATTCGAAATGACTGACGACCTCGGCAATCGCGCCTTCTTCATGAAATATTTTACAAATTTTATTGAGATAGTTGGTTTTGTAACTCCATCCAAAGGTTACATTAGGATAATGTGACTGCATGGCTTTATAGGCTTCACGGTATTTCTGTCTGAGCATGCGTTCAGAAAAGACAAAAAGAGGGGACCCAAATTGTTGGACTAAATCGTCGATTTTTACACCTTCGATGGCTTCTCGAACAAAGTGATAGGACTGTGCCGAAGAACCGTGTTTGGTATAGAGCGGATTACCTACTTTGACTAGGGACGGTTTTTGGTAAGTTCCTGTCATATTCCTTTTCGATTCTTTTTAGTTAGGAGATTTTGAAAGTTTGAGATTTCAGAAATAAATTCTGAACTGTAACGGACTAGGTATTTTCCGAGGGGATAATGAGTAATGGTTTTGCATTCTCCGTTGACAAGCAGGTCTAGGAGCTGACCAGGAAGGTTGACTCCTACTGCCGTTGCAAAGTAGACCCACGCAGGAAATCTCGGATTGATTTCGATGAGGTAAATCCCATTTTCATTCGTGATGCACTCGAGTTCAAATGGGCCTTGCCATCCAGTTGTTTTACAGAATCGGTCACAGAGTTGGTCGAGTCGATCATCCCGAATCGTCACCGCGGTCCAGACTTTTCCTAGCTGGGTGGTGAGTTGCTTTTTAATGGAAACCCTCCCGCACACATTGCCCTGGGTGTCAGATAGAGCGATGAGGTTGATTTCTTGCCCGTGAATTTGTTCCTGAACGAGAAGTGGGAACCCCCATTCCGCAGCAATTTCAGTGCCCTTAAGGATAGCGCTTTCGATGTTGTAGACGATGTAGGCTTTGTAGTAGCGACCTTTGACGACGGCTGGCAATTGGATTTCGGTGTTGAGGGCGTTTACGAGTTCATCTAAACTGAATACGACGACTGTTTTAGGGTGTTTGCAGCCGAGAGAATCCGAAAGGGCAGGAAGTCGATCTTTACTTCGGAGATCAAATTGAGCTTCACCAGGAAGAAGTGTTTGAATGCCAATGTGATCGAGGAGTTTTTTGTTCTTAATCAGCAGAGGGAGCTCAGCGTCGAGGCAAGGGATGAGAATGTCTAGGCCTGATTTTCGCTTGATTTCTTTCAGTGCGGTGAGCATGCCCTCCCAGCCGCAAGTAGGGTAGGGCATCAAATAACTATTTGAAAAAATTTCTTCCATGTAATTGCCAGGATCATGGACATCGTAACTTAAACCTATTATTTCAAGAGGCTTTTGGGTTTCTAGTAAACTTCGAGCTACAGCGACCCCAGGGCCAGGATTGTCTGTAGCATTAATGCCTGAGATTCCTATGCTGATGTTTTTCAAGGGGTTAGGCCCAAAATGGTGAGTTGAACTTGGAACTCCATGACATCAGTGAGGGCGGTCTCATAGGGTAGGGAATATTGAATTCCAACCTGTTTTGAGATCTCCTCAGTGGAGAGTCCTTGTTGGGTGAGTCTTAGAATGAGTTTTGCTGAGTCATTCAGTTGATAGCTATCACCGGTTTGTGGGTCAAAAGCCATGTCAGTTTCACTAATATTAAGTTGTTTCATAATGTCAGTTAAAGGATCGGAGCAGTGCGGATAAAAATGAACCTTTAATTTGTCGATTAATCGCCAGGG
>JANNCA010000195.1:0-3643 GCA_031386075.1 Oligoflexia bacterium | reverse complement strand
ATTAAAGTGAGTATCGTCAATCGAATCATTGCGAAAATGATTGATTTTCTTTTTATTTTTTTTCTGGCTGTTGTTTTGCCCTATCCCTTTGGACCCCTGTTGGGATTTGTTTACAGCCTTTTCGCAGATGGGATCTCGTTTAGCGGCCTGAGCGGTCAAAGTGTGGGTAAAAAACTCATGAAGCTTCAAGTTTTGAGTATGGCTACCCGAAAACCTGCTCACTGGAAGGATTCAGTACTTCGAAACACTCCGGTTGGTGTGGCAACATTTTTTGGTATTATTCCCATTTGGGGTTGGTTGATTTTAGCTTTGGTTGGCGTTCCTTTGATGATTATGGAAGTTTATTTGATGCTCACTGTTGAGTCCGGGCACCGTCTGGGAGATGTCATGGCCGATACTGAAGTGATTGAGATACAAAAAAAGAATTCCTAAGTTCTGGGTTGGAACTTGTTGCGATTTTAGATCTCTGTTCCCGGGGTCAACAGTGCCCGACCCTGAACTTACGCAGTATCCGATTCAGAACTTTCTGTGTATAACATCTGCCTATGTCTGAACCTATCCAGTCTCAAGTTTCTACTCATGTGTCTCAGAGCTCCGGTGTTGCTCAACTTCCTCATTCCAAGAATACTCTTTACCTCATTGATGTGAGTTCATTCATTTTTAGGGCATTTTTTGCGATTCGTTCCCTAAAAAATAAAGCAGGAGAACCGACCAATGCTGTTTATGGTGTGGCGACAATGCTCGCTAGACTTGCTGAAGAAGCCAAGCCAGAATATTTGGCAGTTGTTTATGATTCTAAAGAACCGTCTTTTAGGAAAGAAATTTACCCTGACTACAAGGCCAATCGCTCCGCGCCTCCGGATGACCTGATTCCGCAATTTGCTCGAATCGAAGAACTCATGAGAGGTTTTGAGATTCACACTTATCGGCAAAGTGGAGTGGAAGCGGATGATTTGATTGCTACCTTGGCTAAAAAATGGAGCCAAGTTTCGGTTGAAAATCACGTGGTCATTGTGTCCGGAGATAAAGATCTGATGCAGCTCGTGGATTCTCAGGTAGTTCTTTGGGATACTATGACCAATAAAATATATGGACCCACTCAAGTTGAGGAAAAATTTGGGGTCAAACCAGATCAAATTCGAGATTACCTGGGTCTGGTCGGGGATAGTTCGGACAATATTCCTGGTGTACCTGGAATCGGTCCTAAGACTGCTAGTGACTTGTTGAAGGAGTTCAAGACTCTGGAGCAAGTTCTTAGATCTGCACAGGAAGGTAAAATTAAGGGAAAAAAGGGAGATTCCTTAAAGAATTTTGAAGCGGATGCTCGGCTTTCGGCTGAGCTCGCCACAGTTAGAGAGGATCTCAAGGTAGAAATTCCACTTGAATCCCTTCGATATCATTTTCATTTAACCGCTGCGGGAACGGACCTTCTTCGGGAGCTAGATTTTCATTCTCTGGTCTCTCGCTGGCAGACTCAAACTTCAGTGACTCAGACGCCTTTACCTATAGAAGATCTACTTTCGAAAGAATTTCAAACGATCTCTACAGAGTCTCAATTTCAAAACCTTCTAGAAACTCTTGAAAAAGTATCTGTCTTTGGAATTGATTTGGAGACCACCTCACTCAATCCACGCGAGGCCCAAATCGTGGGAATTGCGGTTTGTTTGCCTCAGGATGACCCAAAGGGAGCTGCTTATATCCCACTGGGACATCTCGATCCTTCTGTGGTTCAATTACCCAGACAAGAGGTTCTGAGGCGTCTCAAGCCGTTGCTGGAAAATCCTAAAATTAAGAAAATTGGGCAGAACTTAAAGTATGACTGGAGTGTGTTTTTTGAAAAGCAAATCAGCCCGGCGGGAATAGCAGCTGACACGATGGTGGCAGCCTATCTCCTCGATCCAGAGGGGCGGCATAATCTAAAGGCTCTTTCTTTAAAATATTTGGGCTATGAGATCCTTTCCTATGAGCAAGTTTGCGGTCAGGGTAAAGACGAGATTGGTTTTGAGCACGTAAGTGTTTCGGTAGCAACTCGCTACTCAGCAGAGGATGCGTGGTTGGCAGTTCGGCTTTGGAGCCAATTTAGACCTCTTTTGGAGGCTGAAGATTTGATGCCTATTTTTGTTCAAGTGGATTTGCCACTGGTTCAAATTTTGGCTCAAATAGAATTGCAAGGAGTCTGTATTGATAGTTCGTGGCTTCATCAATTATCTCAAGAGTTCAGTGAAGAACTCAAGGGGATAGAAGCTCGAGTTCAGGCTTATGCATCTGGCCCCTTGAATCTCAACTCTCCCAAGCAGTTAGGCGTTTTTCTGTTCGATGAGCTCAAGCTACCTACACAGGGAAAGACAAAAACGGGGTTTTCAACGGATGCAAGAGTGTTAGATGTCCTTGCCCCCCTTCATGAAGTGCCTCGGCTTTTATTGGAATACCGTGAAATATCGAAACTGAAAGGAACGTATATTGATCCGTTACATCTATTAATAGATCCAAAAACGGGTAAAATTCATGCAAGTTTTCATCAGACCGTGGCAGCTACGGGTAGGCTTTCAAGCTCAAATCCAAATCTACAAAATATTCCAATCCGATCTGAACGAGGGATGAAAATTCGCCGTGCCTTTGTTCCAAGTCCAGGTCATGTGCTTCTTTCTGCTGACTATAGTCAGATTGAGTTGAGGCTTTTAGCCCATATGAGCGGCGACCCAGAGCTCGTTCGATCTTTTCAAAATAATGAAGATGTTCATACACGAACTGCGAGTGAACTATTTAGCATTCCAAACAATCAAATTAGCGAAAAACAGCGGAGTATTGCCAAGGCTATTAACTTCGGCTTGATGTACGGCAAGACTGCCTTTAGTCTTGCTCAGGAACTTAAGATTCCCAGAAAAGAAGCTCAAGAGGTGATTGATCGCTATTTTCAAAAATATAGCGCAATCAAAGGCTTTTTGGACTTTCAAATTGTTCAAGCCAGAGAAAAGGGCTACGTGACGACTCTGCTGGGGAGAAAAAGATGGCTCCCTGACATCAGTTCTAAGAATCCAGTCATTCGCAATAATGCAGAGCGCATGGCGATGAATACCCCCATTCAAGGAACTGCCGCAGACTTAATGAAGCTGGCTATGATTCAGATCGATCAACGTTTGAGGAGTGGGGGGTACCATTCTCGGATGATTATTCAGGTCCATGATGAAGTTGTTCTCGATTGCCCTCGTGACGAGCTTGTGGAGGTCAAAAAACTAGTGACAGAAGCTATGGAGTCGGCAATGACCTTTTCGGTACCCCTTCAGGTGAATACTTGCTCGGGTAATAATTGGATGGAACTTTCTTAAAAATCCTCGATGATTTCTTGCAGACCAGAAACCCTTAGGTTACGCTTCTCAAATCTGAAATAGGATCGACGGGCATCCGCGGCCTTTTCTAGGGGGACTGTCTTAAATGAAGAGAGATCAGCAAGACAAAGTTTTGAGTGGTGCGATTGAAGCCGCGCATGCCGCGGGGAAAGTGCTCCTTCAGTATTTTAGAACTCAGCTTCAAGTGAAAGAAAAAGCAGATGGTGGCCTGGTGACCCAAGCAGATCTTGAGTCTGAGCGGACTGCACTTTTAATTCTTAAGCATGCCTTCCCCGATTTTGGCGTTTTGACTGAGG
>JANNCA010000167.1:0-3517 GCA_031386075.1 Oligoflexia bacterium | reverse complement strand
TGGGACGGCTACAGGGGTAGCTGAGGTGATTAAGGCGAGAAAGCCTGGGTTTAAATTAGTAGTCGTGGAGCCCGCCGAATCCGATGTAATTTCTAGAGGCAAGCCGGGTCCTCACAAAATTCAAGGAATCGGTGCAGGATTTATCCCTAAAAATTTGAATACGTCTTTAATCGATCAAATCGAAAAAGTCAGTAACGAAGAAGCTGTTTTAACGGCGAAAAAAGTCATTAGGACAGAAGGTATCCCTGTAGGAATTAGCTCTGGGGCAGCGATTGCAGCCGCCCTGAGGGTTGCAAGTCGAGAAGAAAATCGCGGGAAAAATATTTTGGTCATCCTCCCGAGCTACACGGAAAGATATTTATCGACCGTTTTAGCGGAAACGGAAAGAGAGGAGGCCTCTCGTCTCAAGGTTTCTCCAGTAGATGAAAAGTACCTTTCAAGAGCCTGATATTCACTTGGGGAGTTGGACTTCATTTACTCTGGCGAATAGGGAGGGCGATTACAAAACACGTGTTTTTACGTGAGGAATCATACCAGAGGCGACCGTGATGGCCCTCTATGATTCCTTTGGAGATACTGAGGCCCAATCCAGTGCCTTTTCCAATTTCTTTGGTTGTAAAAAAGGGCTGCATGAGTTTCTGAGCGATTTCAGATAATATTCCCAGGCCGCTATCGATCACGCTCACTTGAAGGGAGTCCTGGGTGACCAAGAAATCAACTTGAATCCACTTGTCCTCTAAGTCTTCGACTGCATCATGAGCGTTGTTGAGTAGGTTCAGTAGAACTTGTTCAATTTGGGTGATTCGGCATTCGAAACTGAGCTCAGGAATTGGGCCCACTACAAGTTTAATTCCATTTAATTTGAACCGCTCCAAACACAAGGGAAGAATATCCTCAATGAGGGTTTTGATTTCAGCTAACGCAAACGGATCATTTTCTGCATTTCTTGAAAAAGTCCTCAAACCTCTGATTATTTTTGCAATTCGTCCTGAGGTAGTCAGAATTTTTTCTAGAGATTCATTGCCTTGTATAGATGAGAACTGATTGTCGCGAATAAGTCTTAAAATTTTTCGTGCTTTTGCTTCGATTATGGTCAGAGGGTTATTGATCTCGTGGGCAATGCCTGAAGCCATTTCTCCAAGCGCTGTCATTTTAGATGCATGAACTAAGAGTTCTTGATTATTCGCGAGTTGGATTGAAAGATTTTGGAGTTCGGCAAGTTTCGATTGGAGGGTCAGATTCGATTTTCTCAGCTCCATCTGGCTCACAACCTGACGTGCCAGTGCCTTTAAACTTTTGAGTTGGCTTGGATTCAGTTCTCTCGGCTGACTGTCAATGACACAAAGGGTGCCCATCGAATAACCTTCCGAATTGACGAGGGGTGCTCCTGCATAAAATCGAACATGAGGAGCCTCTACTGCAAGGGGATTGTCGACGAAGCGTTCGTCTTTAGAGGAATCTGGAATGACAAATACATCGTTCTGTAGAATCGCATGTCCGCAGAAGGAGATACCCCGTGGAGTTTGGGGGGCATTTAGACCCTGTTTAGATTTAAACCATTGGCGTTCGCTGTCAATCAGACTCACTAAAGCAATCGGTACATTGCAAATTTCAGAAGCAAGCAAGGTCAGGTCATCGTATTGGATTTCAGGTGAGGTGTCTAAAATTTGATAAGTTAAAAGCGATTGAAGTCTTTCCATCTCATTGGACGGAATGGGGGCTGACTTCATGGGGAGGGAATTTCTTTTTTGTTCAAGTTCTTCTCCAAATCACTAAGGATTCTCGTAATCATAGCATTTATATTGTAGGGTTTTGAGAATAAGTCATTCGCTCCAAGTCGTTTTGCTTGTTGGACCGAGGTATCTGAATATCCCGTGCAGAGAAAAAACAAAGGGGTCACTGGACAGTCGAGCCGTAAGGTCTTTAAAAATGAAATGCCATCTAAAATAGGCATTCGTATGTCGCTGATAACTACATCAATTTTGTTGGTTTTGAGTTTTTCTAGTCCAGCTTTCCCGTTCTCAGCTTCAATTATTTTTGCTCCTTCATATTCAAGTTCTTCTCGAAGAACTTCTCGGAGCCCCTCTTCGTCATCTACTACTAGTATTGAAATGCTGCTGAGTTTTTTTATTGGGGCTCTATCTTCCATTTTTTCGAAGAATAAATGATAAGTGTGGCTAAGTCAAAGCTCAAGTCGAAGGCCAAAGTAATATGAACCCCCTGAGAAATTTAGATTGGCATCTTGCCCGGCTAGTATTCGGTATTCTAGTGTCAAATAGCTGCGTGACACGCCGTGATTCATGTAGATCTGGGCTGCCGAAGAGAATTCAAGGAAGTTAAGGAAGATCCACAGTCCTAGGGAGGGGCCTTGAGAAATCAAGGTGCCTGTTTTCCCGCTGTTGAACTGGTAGCTGAAGGATTCGATAGAATAGGCAAATACGGGAACAAGGGGTTGATCTCGAAAGTATCGGGCTTGGTATCGGATTTGGGCACCGGTGCCCAAAAGGGCCAGAAATCCATAGGTCATCGTGCTTCCGAAAGCTGGGTAAACGGTGAAGGTCGGGCCAATTCCAAAGACACCGAAATTCTGAAGAAAAGCCGGTTGGTATTCAGCTGATAAGGAGAAGGCGTAGAGGGGGTTTGTGCCTTGTTCGACGACGAGGGCTTGACCTCCGAAGGCTTGGAGGGAGGAGGTGAATTCCAGACCCCACTGGGGGCGATGAATTTTGTAGCTTGGAACGCGAATGTCTTCAAACTGGACTTCTGATCCTGGATTGGGATCAGAAGAATGGACGGAGGCTTGAGCTAAGGGGGTAGAGGAAACGACGAAGGTGAGGAGGTAAAAATAACTTCGGATATCCTTTAAACTGATAAACAACTGATTCAAACAACACCACGCTTTCCTCGTATTCAAAAACTATTCGCCCAAGTAGGCTTTTCGCACTGAGTCTGACTTTAGCAATTCTCGGGCCGTTCCATGAAGCACAACTCGTCCAGTTTCAAGGACGACTCCTTGATGAGCAATTTGCAGGGCTTGAAGTGCGTTTTGCTCAACCAGAAGAACCGTCATGCCTTCACGATTGATTTGTTGAATGATTTCGAAGATTTTCTCAATAATCTGAGGAGCTAAACCTAAGCTAGGCTCATCTAAAAGAAGAAGATCAGGATGTGCCATCAGAGCGCGACCGATTGCGAGCATCTGCTGCTCACCTCCGGACAAAGTTCCTGCATTTTGCCCTTGGCGCTCAGCTAACCGGGGGAATAGTTGAAAGACTCTCGCCAAATCCTCTTGAAGAGATTTTTTATTCGGGGCGGTCCAGGCGCCGAGGTCAAGATTTTCTGCAACTGAAAGGTTGAGAAAAATTCCTCGTCCTTCTGGAGCATGACATATTTTTTTCTGCACAATGAGATGGGCGGCCAGGTTTGAGATGATTTGTTTCTGATAGCGAATCTCACCTGAGGCGACCGGAACAAGACCAGAAATAGCTCGTAATGTAGTGGTTTTTCCTGCGCCGTT
>JANNCA010000163.1:0-1810 GCA_031386075.1 Oligoflexia bacterium | reverse complement strand
ATGTGATCCTCATTGGACCCCTTCCCACACCTGGAGTTGCATTTGTCACCCAAAGTATGAGGGCTGATGCAGGGGTCATGATTTCTGCTTCTCATAACCCCTATAGCGACAATGGAATAAAAATATTTTCCTCAGATGGCTTTAAGCTTCCCGATGAATTGGAGGCTGAAATTGAACGGCTAGTGTTTTCTAACGAGCTCGATAAGAATCGCCCTATCGCTGATCTCGTAGGAAAAGCTTATCGAATTGAAGATGTGCATGGCCGATATTTAGTTTTCCTAAAAAGTCTTTTTCCAAGAGAGTTGGATTTATTGGGTCTGAGGATCGTTCTCGACTGCGCAAATGGCGCTGCTTACAAAGTGGCACCTCTTGTTTTTGAAGAACTGGGCGCAGAAGTTATCAAAAAGAGTGTGACTCCTGATGGACTCAATATCAATAATAAATGTGGGGCACTCTTCCCAGAAGCAGTCACTGCAGCGACAGTGAAATATCGAGCTGATATCGGTATTTCACTGGATGGAGATGGAGATCGATGCATTCTTTCAGATGAGAATGGCGATATAGTGGATGGGGACCAAATTATTGGTTTATGTACGCTTCAGATGTTAAAACATCAGTGTTTAAATAAAAACACGATCGTTACTACACCCATGTCTAATTTAGGGTTAGAGTTGAGCTTACGAGAACACGGCGTATCCATGGTTCGGGCTCAAGTGGGCGATCGAAATGTGGTTGAAACGATGAGAAAGAATGGTCTGAATCTGGGAGGGGAGCAGTCGGGTCATATTATTTTTTTAGACCAATCTACGACAGGCGATGGAATTATTGCTGCCCTCAAAGTTTTGGAAATTATGCGAAGGACAGGACAACCACTCTCTGAACTCAAAAAAGCAATTCAGCTTTTTCCTCAAGTCCGAGAGGATGTTCGGGTTTCTCGCAAGGAACCGTTTGAAAACCACCCAGAAATTGCAAAAGCGATATCGAGTGCGCAGTCAGCATTAGAAAGTTCTGGGCGGATTTTTGTTCGATATTCAGGCACCGAGTCGGTAGCACGGGTGATGGTTGAAGGTAAGGATCTGCAGCAAATTCAGGGACTTTCCCGGATGGTTGCTGCATGTATTCACAAGGCGCTTGCTTAAGCTCAACAAATTGAGTAACGAGTTTAAAAATAATGAAACCACTTTTGGGCGTTAACATTGATCATATCGCTACTTTACGTCAACTCCGGGGAACTCCCTATCCAGACCTTTTGGTCGCTGCCCGACTGGCTGTAAGTGGGGGGGCTCACCAAATTACGGTTCATTTGCGTGAGGATCGCCGCCACATCCAGGATGAGGATGTCAAAAGATTACGCAAAGAGCTTAAAGTTCCTTTAAACTTAGAAATGGCGGTTGCTCCGTCCATGGTGGCTTTTGCTGTTCGGTTGCTCCCCGAATGGGTTTGTCTTGTTCCCGAGAAACGACAAGAACTCACCACAGAGGGGGGGTTGGACGTATTGAAGAATCGCGTTCAAATAGAAAAAGCCGTTTTTCACTTAAAAAAAGCTGGGATTCGGGTCAGTTTTTTCGTCGAACCGAGTTTGAAAGTCGTTCGCCTTTGTCATCAGCTCGGAGCTGACGCGGTTGAACTTCATACTGGGCGATATTGTTTAGCGACCCAAAGTGGGGCCAGTACCCGAACCCAAAAACGGGCTCTTTCAGAGTTGGATCGAATTAAAAAAGCTGCACTTCTCGGTCAGGAAATGGGCATTCAGGTTCATGCAGGTCACGGCTTTGATTATGAGAATGTGAGAGCTGTAGTTGAACTTGAA
>JANNCA010000125.1:0-4714 GCA_031386075.1 Oligoflexia bacterium | reverse complement strand
CATGACCTGAATACCCTGATGAGTCTCATTAAAATAAACCTGTGCTGAAACAGAACTGCTTCGGGCAGCGGCATTTTCCAGCGGCCAATCGGGACGGAGTTCTAATAAATCGCGGGCCTCAGTAATCACCTGGCGGGCGCGAATAATTGCCTTTTGAGAATCCTCTGCACTAAAGTCAGATGCTCCCACAGCCCCCTCACCCGGCTTCCCGCGAGCCGACACAAAATGGCCGCTTGCAGAAAATTCAGGCACCAGACCGGGGCCAAATATTTCGAGAAATTTCTGCCAGTTCCGCTGAGGAGCAAAATGGTGACTATGACTCTCGGTGACTTTAGGTTTTGATACCGAGAGAACTCGCTTGGGTTCAGTGGGAGGAACCAGGATCGACACTGGACTCTCAGCCTTCTGATGACCCTTTCCCTTCCACTCAGATTCCCAGACTATTCCCAGCAAAACCAGCAGGAAAACTCCAACCATTCCAAAGTGCAAACCTCTGTTTTTTCTTTGTTTCATCTTATTCAACTTATAACTCAATTAATAGTAACCGAAAAACTCTGAACTGCGGTCAGGCCATTAGAAGGATTAGCCTGGACTCGGAAATGAACTATTTTCCCGTGGGAGGCATGAGGATCAACCTTAACCCAAATAGCAGTTCTGTAATTTTTATTAAAGAAGGGATCTGTTGAGAAATAAGTATTACCAAGAGGAATTCGATTAGATACTCCCAAGGGATCCAGCCAAGAAACCACGTCAGTACCATTGATTTTGGCATACATGACCTGCGTCTGATTTAGACCCGCCAGAGTCATATATCCGCCATTTATGGAATCATCCAAAATCCTGACATCTGAGTCTGTCGAGGTCACGGTCACTAACACTCCACCGGCAGTAACACTTGAGTTGTTCTGAATATCAAACCATAGGGCGGCTACCTCACCCGGATCTAATTTAGAATTTAGGCCCGTCGAGAGTGACTGGGTAACTATTGCCGAGCTTTTATTTTGATTCGAGAGCCAGGTCCTGAGCTTTTGGGGGTCGTCCAAAACATAGACCCCTGGAGTCACTGAAACACTGAGCTGTGAATTCACTCCAGGCCCTACCTCCATCCAGGTTGACTCATCGAGCTCTGCATACTGATAAAGCCCTCGCCGCTTGAGTGCTTCTTCAATTGAAGCCTGATCCGAAGAAGTCAGCTGAGGCATCTGCCCTGCATACTGTACCAAAGTGGCGGCCAAGCCAATCATCGTTACAGGTGAATGATTGCTCACCAAATTGGGTAGAGGCAGATGCTTAATCGACTCGAGAACCAATTGGTTCGTCAGCGCGCTTGCCACGGCCTTTTGGCCCGAATGATTTTTGATCATGGCCTGATAAATATCCCAAAGAGCACCCACCCAAATTAGATCGTTATTGTGGATTTCTTCCTGAGCCTTGAATGTTTCAAAAGCCTGAAGAGCGGGTTGAACGCTATTATAGTTATTAGGAAACGGCCAGCCAAGTCCGTCAGGATAGACATAACTAATCGTCGTTGAATTCCCGTTTGAACTACTCGGCAGTTCGAAGGCTGGATATCGATCACAGGTCGGAAAATGGGAATCATAGGCAGGACACAGATGGGCCCCACGCAAGTGGCTCGAATTTGGATCAAAAGTTCCCAATGCCCATCGGCTAAAAATTCTTGGATCTAAACTAAAGACGGGGGATACTTCTTGATCCGAAAAAGCCAGGCCGACAAAATCAGAAATAGCTTCATTGATTGCGCCCGCCTCATCAAAAGAAAATTGATTTAAATCTACCATCGGAGAATAGAGGTCCATAGTAGTAGCGTGCTCTAATTCGTGCACTGCGACGATTCCATCATCCGCATAGGATGCCCCGGGAGTTGTCGTAGAATCGCCCAGACAAACAAACTCAAAAACTTGTCCCCCTTGGATGTCCCTCTGAAAGTAGGCATTATCTTGATCCATGCAGTGGGCCACTAAAGTTACTGGCTCTTTTGGCTGAAGATACCCAATCTGATCTAATCCAGACCGATAAATATCTCCGAAATAGTAAGCCATCGCCTCCTGAAATCTCCAATTGAGGTGAGAATAGGAAAATAAATTTTTCGTGTCATAGGCACCAAAATTAGCTGAACACTGCTTATTATTGACTACATTTACATATTTACCCGACAATACTCCCTGCCCGCTCAGATGAGAAAGAACCACAGAATCGACATAACTATCCAGTTGAACTGAAGCTGGAGAAAGAGTCATGTTTCCGGAAGAAGAAATCGGATCGATTAAAAATACATTAGCCCTTCCCGTAGCTCCGGTCACTACGCTCAGCGTCGATGGCGCACATGGACTTTCTAGAGCCGGAGTCTCTGATCCAGAATGTGGATCACTACTACTACATCCAGAAAAACATACAAATATAAGTAATGTAATAATAAAAATAACTCTGAAAAATAAATTCAAAATCATCCACGGTTTTACCATGACCCTGATTCTAACCTGAGACGAATAAAGAAGGGAGTCCTCACTCGTCATTCCGGAGGCTCGAGTCTCCGGATTTTATGATGCGGGAAAGCACATCGAAATCTAAATTACCCCCGCTCATGACCAGGACCACTTTCTTGCCCCTTACTTTTTTTTGAATCGAGCTGAGTGCAGCGAGTGGTACTGCACCCGCTCCTTCTGTGACCAGCTTGGCCCTTTTCAAAAGCGCGAATACTGCAGCGACAATGGAATCCTCATCGACCTCAACCCAATCATTGATGTGGGTTTGGGCTCGAATCCCTTTCTGAGGAGTCTTTACGGGACTGGATAGGAGTCGACGCATTTTCTCGCTCGCTTGAATCACCGCAATTCCATCCGCAAAAGTATGAGCCTGCTTGAGTACAATTGCTTGACCTTTGCGAATAGAACGAACCATCGACGGAGCGCCAGCCGCCTGACAGCCGACCATCATCGTCTGAGGTCGCAACGCCTTCATTCCAATGGATATGCCAGCCATCATACCCCCCCCACCGACCGACCCTACGACCCAATCAACATCAGGAAGCTGCTCTAAAATTTCTAGGCCGATCGTTCCTTGTCCAGAAATGATTTCCTCATCCTCGAAAGCATGAACAAAAACCCGATCTGATTCTTTCGCAAGCTCGCAAGCGTGACTATAGGACTCATCATAATTCTTCCCGTAGAGAATGACTTCTGCACCCAGTGCTCGGGTATTTTGAATTTTGACTCGAGGTGCATAAATCGGCATGACAACCAAAGCATTGACCCGATGCTTCCTTGACCCCCAAGCAACTCCCTGCGCATGATTTCCAGCACTTGCTGCTATAATTCCTCGTTTTCTCTGAACCTGAGAGAGTCTTGAAATTTTATAAGTAGCACCCCGAATTTTGAATGAGCCGATAGGCTGCATATTCTCTAACTTAAGATAAACTTCACAGGCATAGGCTTCCGAAAGCCATGAATTCAAAACAAGAGGGGTCGGCGGCAAATACTTCTGTAACTCGAGGCGCGCCCTCTGAATATCTGCCAAGGTCACATTCAAAAACTCTTTTTCTTTCATGACGCCCCTCCAGGAATCGCACTTAAGCTACCTGAAATAGGTCATTCTAGAAAATGTTTTCGCGACGCTACGCGACCTTAAGTTGCCCCACTTCACTTTTTTGGATCTGATCCTTTCGAATCACCCAGACCGGGCAGTCAGCTCCCCGGATCACCTGGCGAGTGATGCTACCCAATATCGTAGCACTCAGTTGACTTGATTGGGCGCCCATAATAATACAACCTACCTTTTTACTCTCAGCCGTAGAAATGACTGCGTGATCAATTAAACCTTCACGCGAATGCACTACTGCCTCGGTCACGACTCCGCGGGCAGTCGCCCAACGCGCCCAAGCACGGGCCCGCTGAGTCTGCCGCTCCACTTCCTCCGCAAAATAGTAATAAATCGGTATCCAGCTCCCCCCCAAAAGATTCGCTCCAGACTGAACGAGGGGCTCAACAGGGTCTCGGACTGAATGGAAAAGAACCAAGTCAGATCCAAAGGACTGAGCAATCTGAACAGCTTTGCGAAAGAACACCTTGGAATATGGGCCAAAGTCCGTACAAAAAAGCAATTTCAGAAAAGAACGCCGCTCCAAAATTTTCGCCCCCAACAGAAGAACTGGAACCCGTGAGCGTAAAAGCAATGTTTCAGCGAAACTCCCGAGAATCAGCCGCCTAATTCCGGTTCTTCCATGAGAACTAGCCAAAATTAAATCAGCCCCCTCCAAGCTGGCATAGTCTGACAATACCTCACAAGCCTCTGCACGAGAAGTTCCGGCCTGCATCAGGACGATAGGCTTCTTGATCGAATCCAACTGAATTGGCCTGACCGCATCACCCAGGACTCGTTCAGCAGCGGTCTTGTAATGATTCGTCCAAAAAGCACCTACTGAAGGTTCATTCGCCAGTTCATGGTTCAGACTCATTTGACCTGCGCTAAGCACATAGACAGGTTGAACACTGATGGAAACACACTCACCCAGGCTCTTGAGCATCTGCTCACACCGTACATAAAGGCCCTCGCCAATCTCAAATGGATCAATCGCCCAAACCACCTGTAGTAGAGACATCCTCATGCCCCACATAGAAGCATTCGAAGTGCCAAGGAATGTTCTGAAAACAAAACGTCTAAAATAAATAAAAGCTCAACCCCAAACCAAACTGAGGGG
>JANNCA010000106.1:0-7780 GCA_031386075.1 Oligoflexia bacterium | reverse complement strand
CGTCCTGAATGGGCGGTCCAAAGCCGAGTCGAGTTCCAGGTCTCATTTGAATGACGGCCTCGGCCATGAGGTGGGCTAGGCCGTGGCGGATTCGATAAAGAGTGTCACTGTGGGCTTTAGTTTCCTGATGAGAGTCCATAGTAGTGTCCTGTATTGGATTTTGGCTCGAAGGTCAATCGCCAGATGGCAAAGACTGGGGCCGGAGTTTTGCAGCCTTGACAGGCGACAGTTAAATATATAAGCACTCGTTTATGGATTACTTGGAAACTGACCCGCTTCACTTTTTTCAAAGTGCGAGCGCCCAAAAGAAATTTGGTTTGCTGGCTGAAACATTTCAAGCACTGGCAGATTCATCTCGAATTCAGATTGTTTGGATTTTAGCCCAACAGGAACATAATGTGGGTGAGATCGCCTCTAAGTTATCGATGAGCCAGCCGGCTGTCAGCCACCACCTCAGGACTTTGAGAAATCTGAGGCTTGTTAAAGTACGAAGGCAAGGGCGAGCTTCATACTACTGTTTGGATGACATTCATATTGAGAAACTACTGAAAGAGGGTATTCGGCATGTTGAGGAGTTGATGTGATGAGCCCTGAAGTGAAAAGAAAAACCCATAAATTAGGTGAACTGAGAAAAAATTCCCTAGCCATGATCGTCAAGGTCGGGCGTGCTGGGGACGATGTTTCTCAGGTCGCTCGATTGATGGAAATGGGTTTGTTAGAAGGCTCAAGTGTAGAGGTTGTGCACGAAGCCCCGTTTGGAGCGGACCCGATTGCAATACGTGTTCGAGGGATTCTCGTTGCGTTGAGGCGAAGTGAGGCAAATGCTGTTGAGGTCTTGATTCATGATTGAAAAAAAAGGAAAATCCCTTCGCAAAAATTTTAAAATTGCTTTGATCGGTAATCCGAATTGTGGAAAAACAGCGTTATTTAATGCTTTAACAGGAGGAAATGCCAAAGTTGGTAATTATCCTGGAGTCACCGTCGAACGTAAGGAGGGCTGGGTGAGCTCACCTGGCGGGTTGAGCTTTAATCTTTTGGATTTGCCAGGAACCTATAGCCTGGAAGCGCGAACGCCGGATGAAAGAATTACGAGCGAGGTTCTTTTCGGGCACCGTCATGAAGAAGAAATGCCAGATGTGCTCATCGCGGTGGCAGATGCCACTCATCTGGAGAGAGGGCTGGGGCTGATTCTAGAGTTGCGAGCCTTGGGTAAGCCGGTGGTTCTGGCTTTGAATATGACGGATTTGGCCGAGAAGCAGGGGCTGATGCTGGATTGGGTTATTCTAGCCCGAGAGCTCGGTGTTCCTGTGATTCCAACAGTCGCGACTCAGACGCAAGGGGTGCAGGAGTTGTTGACCGCAGTCGAGCATCAATTGAGATCTGTTGGAGGTTTCTGGAGTCAACAGGTTCCAATTCAAAATTTTCAAATCTCACACGAAGAAGGGATTAAAAGAAGATTTGCTGAAATCGATCGAATTCTTGCTCTAGCGGTTTTGAAGCCCTCTCAGCCGAGTCGTTGGACTGACCGTATCGATCGTTTGGTGCTTCATCCCCTGTGGGGGAGTCTTCTGTTGGTTCTCATTCTCGGGTTGGTTTTTCAGGCAATTTTTACCTGGGCGCAGGTTCCAATGGAACTTTTGAGGAGCGTCGTGGGGTGGTTAGGAGAGCAGGTTGCTCATAGAATGCCAGAAGGACCCTTGCAGAGCTTGATTGTGGATGGGGTGATTGCTGGAGTCGGCTCAGTTCTGGTGTTTTTACCTCAGATTCTTTTACTTTTTTTATTTATTTTGATTTTAGAGGATTCAGGATATATGCCGAGGGCTGCCTTTTTGATGGATCGGCTGATGGGAAGGGTAGGTTTACATGGGCGCGCTTTTATACCTCTTTTGTCGTCATTCGCTTGTGCAATTCCTGGAATTATGGCGACTCGAACGATTGAGGATCGACGAGATCGGCTGACTACTATTTTAGTTGCTCCATTGATGACTTGCTCAGCTCGCTTACCTGTCTATTCATTGTTGATCGCAGCTTTTATTCCGAATCGCCTTGTTTTGGGCTCACTTCGCCTTCAGGGTCTTGTGATGTTTGGTCTGTATTTTTTTGGAGTTTTTGCAGCATTAATGGTGGCTATGTTGCTACGGCGGAGTTTACTTAAGGGTCCAAAGCCACCCTTGTTGATGGAGCTTCCCACTTATAAGTGGCCTAGCCCGAGAAGTATTTGGATGGGGCTTCTTGAGCGCTGTCGCCTTTTTGCTAGAAGAGCAGGCACAGTGATTTTAGCAGTTTCTATCCTCTTATGGTTTCTAGCGAGTTACCCTAAGCCACTTCAAGGGCAGCCAGGTCCTGCCATAGCCTACAGTTATGCAGGTAGAATTGGGCATGCATTAGAGCCATGGGTGAAGCCTATTGGGTTTAATTGGAAAATTGCGGTTGCGCTGATTCCTGGTTTTGCAGCTCGAGAGGTCATGATTGGATCGTTAGCGACTGTCTATGCAGTCGAGGGACAGGGCGAAAAGGGGGTTAAGGATATTTTAGGAGCAAAGCTAGCTAAAGATTGGAGTGTCGCTACTGCGATGAGTTTGTTAGTTTGGTACGTCTTGGCTTGTCAGTGTTTTTCTACCTTGGCAGTGACTCGGCGTGAAACGAATTCATGGACATGGCCTGGTTTTATGCTGGCCTATATGACGTGTTTGGCCTACGCCGGTAGCTTTTTAACTTATCACTTTGCTGTGGCCTTAGGATTCGGGTAGTTAAGATGATAGATCAAGAGGAGATGGCGCTAGCTATCGTGAGTATGACGGGCCTAGTCGGGGTTTTTTGGTTTTTTAGGTCATTTTTGGCTGGTTATGTGTCTCAGTGGTTATTGCGCCATGATTATATAAAGGCAGCCATGTGGTTTCGGCATCGGGTAGCTTTGAAGTCGGGGTGTTCTCGCTGCAAAGGATGACGGATTGCGCTAAGCTGAGCTGCCATAAATGGGGGGGAGTGCGATGGCATTCAATATTGTCACTAAAAATCTAGTTCGGGAACGATTCAAAAGTGCTCCAAGGCCAGAACTCTGGAAAGATACACCTGAATCTGATTGGAATAATTGGATTTGGCAGCAACAAAAAAGAATCAAGTCCATGGACCAGCTGGAGAAGGTGATTACAGTAGATCCAGGCGAGCGTAGTGCTTTTACTCAATCTAATGAAATGTTTAACATGGGAATTACTCCCTATTATGCATCGCTCATAGATAAAGAAGATCCAAACTGTCCAATTCGGCTTCAGTCTGTTCCTAAAATGGGAGAACTGAATATTCTTTCCACTGATCTGGAGGATCCGCTCGCTGAAGAGAGGGATATGCCAGTACCTGGTATTACTCATCGGTATCCAGATCGAGTTTTATTTTATACGACCCATAATTGCCCAGTTTATTGCAGGCATTGCACTCGAAAGCGAAAAGTTTCGGATCCGTCTTCATCAGCTGCCAACAAACAGTTAGAAGAGAGCTTGGCCTATATTGAAGCTCATAAAGAAGTTCGAGATGTCGTTATTTCTGGGGGAGATCCACTTTCGAATTCGGACGAGCGGCTAGAGTACATTCTTTCTCGCCTTCGGGCAATGGACCATATTGAGGTCTTTCGGATTGGTACCAGGAATTTAGTGACGTTGCCACAGCGGGTGACTCAGAATTTTGCTGATATGCTCAAAAAATATCATCCGGTATTTGTGCACACTCACTTCAATCATCCTAAAGAATGCACTCAAGAAGCCTATGATGCTTGCACCCGACTGGCTGATGTGGGTTGTGTGCTTCACAATCAGATGGTCCTCCTTAAAGGGGTGAATGACGACCCAAAAATCGTTAAAGAATTGAATCACAAATTGCTGATGATGCGAGTTAGGCCTTATTATATTTATCAGTGTGATTTGTCTCAAGGGATTAGTCACTTTCGCACTCCAGTTGAGGTGGGTCTGAATATTATTGAAAGTCTACGTGGGTGGACCAGTGGAATGGCTGTTCCTCATTTTGTGATAGATGCACCAGGGGGGGGCGGGAAGATTCCTCTTTTGCCACAGTATGTTGTTAAGCACGAAGGCAAAAAATGGATTTTAAGAAACTTTAGAAATGATCAATTCGAATATATTGAACCCTAATCGTAAGTTTAGGGTCGAGACTGGGTGACTTCGGGAACAAGGGTTTAAAGTTGCGCCAGTACCTGACCCAGAACTTACAACAGTCCCAAAAGGAGTACCTTCTCACAATCCTATTTATCCGTACCGTTTTAACTATTACTATAATTGCACATGATGACAGTTCCAAAAAATCTGACCCTATTATTCGTTTGTTCTGGGTTTCTTTCTTGTAATAGTTTGCCGAAGTCGGAGTTTAAACCCCATAAATTTCCCTCAGAAGAGGCATTTATTGGGGCGGTCAAGAGGGCGAGTCAGTCCATGGGGATGGTGCGTGCCAAAGTTGACTACCCAACCTTGGACGGAGATCATGAAGAAGGAGAGCTCTGTCAAAATGCCTTCAATAAAGCCGTTTCAGACATGGTCAAAATGGCTAAGGGAAAAGGCGCTGATGCGATTGTGAACGTGAAGTCTGTAGTCTTCTACGAAGGAGGGCAGCACGAAAACTATCCTTCTCCGGAATGTTCAGATGACGGAATGGAAGGTCAAGTCTTGACAGAGGCCACTGCGGTTAAGTGGAAGTAAGGGCAGTGGGTCCGGCCTTGCTGTTGTCAACAAAAAAATTCCGGATTTGAGTGCATAAATTCATGAAATCATGAGTAATTTTTATTGTTAAGATGCTTTATTCCATTTTGATTGTGTCCGAAAAGATCATGATGAAAGCAAAAATTTTGATCGTTGATAGTGACGAGAACGTTCGAAATAGCATTCAACTCAGGTTGGAGCAGGAGGGGCACCTTGTCACTGTGGCGGCTAGTGCCGAAGAGATACTGAGTCATTTTAATCGGCCTGGGGATATTTCATTAGTGATTTCTGAGATCCAACTAGCTGGAAAGAATGGGTTTTCTTTGATCCACGAGCTTTTACGGCGAGACACCCAGATGAAGGCAATCTTGATGACGAGTTGTGGTAAAAAAGAAGAGGTGATTCAGGCTATTCGATTGGGGGTCTCTGATTATTTCGAAAAGCCATTAGATATGAATGAGCTCAGTCGAGCCGTTGAGAAGTGTGCGAAACCCCCGACGGCGCAAATTTTTATTCCTTCTGATACTCTAGCGGGTGCTGCCGGGGTGACCAAGCTGAGGCTGGTGTCGGGACTGGCCCCTCAAAGAGAAAGCAGTTCAGAGTCTTCTGCAAGTACTTCATTGAGTCGTACAGACGATTTGCCTGCTTATTCTCGAGATTCCAGCTCGGATTTACTTTTCAGTTACACTGAGCTTAAAAAGCAATGGAGTGATTCTTTTGAGAAAGAATATCTCATTGCTATTTTAAGCCGTCATGATGGTAATGTGTCTTCAGCTGCCCGTGAAGCTAAGTTAGACCGGAGTAATTTTTTGAGACTCTTGCGAAAGCATCATCTTAGGTCTGTTCAATATCGAAAAATGGCAGCCTAATGAAGGCGAATTTTGAAAATAGAGCTTTGGAAAGTTAAAATCAATTCTTCCCTTGAACTTAGTAACGTGCGAGTTTGAGCGAATCGGAGTCCTGCTTGGATCTCAGGTAAAAGGCGTCTATCTTCCTTTGCTATTTTTATGAAGGCTTGCATCAGGCCAAGCCTTTCTACGAATACAGTTCAGTCTGATTTTCTGTTCGACCTATTTTTTGGGCTCAAGAACACAAATTATTATATAGAGCATCATCTTTATGCCCTCAGTGCGCTGTTTTAATTTGCCGCGCTTGCATCGCCTCTTGATATCGGAGCCAGGTTTTGAAAAATCTTCATCTAAGAAAGCCGCTACAATCATCGGACTTTCCTGGTTCACAAGTAAAGGTGCCTCCACCGGCGAATGAGGTGTTAGGGTCAGGGTGTTTTGGATTCAATAGAACTCAAGATTACCTTTTAGGGCAAGGCGTTCAAGAAAATGCTTTTCGGCGCTAAAGATTTGGATCCCGCGCACGAAAAAATTTTCTTGAACGCTCTAGCACCTGTCGAGCCAGCAATCTTTCCAATAGATTTGCCAAAATTCTGACCAAAACGAGCTAAATCTTTAGAAACGGGTTTGTTTCTAAAGACTGGCAACAGAGCTGTCAAAAGAGTTTCGGTGGTGTTGTCCTGGAGTGTGTTGATTAAGAGGCCGGCGAATTTATTTTGGACGAGGATTACCCAGCCTCGATTGTTAGAGTTTGGGTTTTCGAGCCTACTGATTATAAATTGGCAAAAGGATTCAGTCTGAGTAGCTGGATTAACGATTGAGCAAAAGTAGGGGATGTGAAGGGCTCTCTTCGAGTGCCTGCCTCATGAATCGAGTCGGATCTAATTTGAGAGTGCCTATTCTTCTCCTCTTGAGATTGAAAAATTCTGATTCGATGGGTGAGCTCTTTGCGCGGGAGGTTAATAGAGGGCGCGCTTGATTGCCAATTCAGTAAAAATGTTTGAGGATGTCGGCGATGATTTTGAAATACGGGCTTCCCAGGTAAAGGTATGGAATGATGATGAAACTTACGAAAAAGAAAACTAAAGTGCTCCAGGTTTTGAATAGGAGGGTTCTGAGCCAGTAAGATGAGGTGAGTTTTGACATTCTCCAGGAACGAAAAATCGTAAAAAATAAAAGCCAACCGATATTCGCGTAAAGCATCTTCATTCGTTGAGGATTTTCGAGGAGTGGACGGGTGGCATGACTCAATTCTGGACTGGCTAAAAATCGGAGGGCAGATTGGATGGCTGGGTAATTCCGATTGAGCTCTCGATAGGCGTCAGTTTGTTGTTTTTGAGAGCGAATCAGTTCGCTGAGTTGGTCATTTTCAATATCGGGCGATGCTGCGGAGGGGGTTGGGTAGGGCAAAAATACGACTAAACAAAAAAAGAATGCAGCTCTGATTTTTGTCATTAATATGAGTTTATCATTTTACAGGCATAATCTTAGATTTAATTTAAGTTTTAAAATGTAATTGACTGAAAGTATAAAACAATAAAGGACCCTAAGGAACTAGCCTCAGGGTCCTTTACAGCCACGGGAACCTCATTCAGTGTGTGGGGGGGGGGAAGTGGGATCCCCGTGGAAACTTTTTCAATCAAATTTGAACTATCTATATAAAGGATTTTGACCGAATGCAATAAAATAAAATAAAAAAGTACAGACCCTGCGATACTCTGACTTCGTGAGGTAGTTAAGTTCTGTACTTTCGGTTTCTGCACGGCGCTCAATGCACTATCGGTGGACTACAGATCGACCCATGAATCACCATCGATACGTTCAGTTTGAGTCAACTTGATTCCAGACTTTTTATCTTAATTGAGGCGAGTGAGAGCCCCGCACTAAAAGGCACTTGTTGATTCATTGGGCGCTATTTTTCGCCGGAAGATCGGGATAACGTTAACTCTCTACTGTTTAAAAAAGTTCTATAATGAGTAAGATACCTATTGAGGGGCCACAGTAGCCATGCTACGAGCATTCAAGCTTTTTAAAAATCATTGACAAGGTCAATCTATGTTAATAAATATACTGAAACATACGAAAAACGAGAATGTCCACCTAATCGGTAGGGTTTGAAGAAGGGCTCCAATTCCGGCATAGTGCCGATGCATAACAAAAGGAGCCCTACACATGAGTACAAAAGTTCGAAAAATCTATCAACCCTCATTATCAATTGCGACAGATCCC
>JANNCA010000050.1:0-9815 GCA_031386075.1 Oligoflexia bacterium | reverse complement strand
GGAAGGCTCTCCTTTTGAGGCCGCAAATCGTTTCTGCCAAAGTGTCAGGCGCTGGGTTAAGTCTTTAGCCTGAGCTTGCCAATCTTGCGATTGGAAAAACTGAGAAAAACTCTGGTTCATAATACTTTTCATTTGGGCTTTGAATTGGGTTTTAAATTCGGAGTTTTCCAGGCGTTGGGCCATGGCTATTGTTCCACATTGGGCAGCTTGGCTGATGGCTTGAAATGCCAACGCAGGGCCCCGGTCCCGGATCAATCCAGCCACGAGCTCGAGTTCTGTGATGCACTCCTCTCGGATCAGGGCATCTGGAATGCCAGCTTCAGTCATGGCTTCCATCGTCCATTCTAGTAGATTAAATACACCTCCACACAATAGTCCTTGTTCAGAAATCAGGTCTCCTATGGTTTCTTGCTCAAAGGTGGCTGGAATCAAGGAACTCTCGGCGAATCCTAATCCACGAGCGATCTCGAGGGTAGCGTGAGTTGTGCCTGGAGCATAAGCTGCATAAAGAGAATGGGGTTCTGGAAAATGGGCTAGAAAATTTTTTAGTAACTGAGGCCCAATCGCTTTGGGTGCTAAGAGGACGGCATGGTGCTCCGGATGTTGAAGTTTCAACTCTCCCGAATAAAGAGTAAATCCATGAGCGAGGATGAGTCTGAGTTTCAGTGGGAGAGAACTCAGTAAATTCGTATAAAGTGGCCCTGTCGCAGAGTCAGGACACATCATTGCAATCCACAAAGGTGCTTCATCGTTGTTGGAAGCCTCCCTTTCCTGGGTGAGTTGGGAAGGAAGGCTTTCGATGGGTTGAGGTTCAAATCCCAGCTGGGTTGCCAGTTGAAAGTTTTTTCCAGATGGATTGAGATAAACGTGTACTTTCCATCCAGATCTTCGGAGACACTGTGTCCAAGCGGACCCCTGGCTTCCAAATCCAACGATATGTACTGTCCTTTGAGGTGTCATTGGCTTAAAATAAAGACTCTATGCTAGGAGTCAATTACCAAAAATTAGTTGCTCTTTTTTTTGATTTTTCTTTAGTTATTATTTTTTTTGGGGCGGGTCCAGGCCCTCAGCCTTCGTCTGCTCCGTTGTCCTCTGGAACGGTGGACTTTCAAAAAGATGGGGTAGACTCTCGCGTTGTTTCAGACTCTGAATTCATAAAGGCAGGTCATCGTGATTATTTTCTTAGAGCAAATGAAACGATTACCATCCAAATGGATTATATTCTTAAGAAATCTAATTTTTTAAGTGATCCTAACTCACCTGAACCACAGCGGCGGGCGTTATTGGGAGGATTTTGTCATCAGCTGAATCCTAAAATTCCCGAAGACAATGAGGAGGAGCTGGAAACCTGCGTAGATCGATGGCAGCGTGTCAATCAGTTTTGGCTCCTCAAGGCCCGGGGAGCTTTAGGAAAGAATCAAGGAGCTGTCGGGCAACTCGGGGGGGTGACGTGCGAAGGTGGGAACTGTACCGCCCATTCCAGCAAAAATGGGGTTCAAGCTGGAGTCGGGCTCAAGAAAAATAGCGTTCAAGTGCCTGAGTTTCCCAAATATGGTCAGGCCCCAGCCCTACTCAAGGCGCAACAGTTAGCGACAAAGGCAGCTGATAGTCAGTGGAAAAAATTTTATGATGTACATGATATTTCTCAAATGGGAAGTTGGGCAGATCTTCAAATTCAACAATTTAGGCCGAGTCGAGACGATTTTGTAAAGTTTAAGACGGTTCCTGTGAATCCAGACCAACCTGCTGCAGGAAACATTGAAGTTCCTTTAATGAAAGCAGATGGAAGTCTAGAATATGATGACATTGCGTACAAGATGGCGTTGGCTTATTTCAAACAGCATTTTATGGATGATACCAACGCTACTGCTACGAGTGGAGACGGTCGAGTTGTGAAGAAAAATGCAGATAACAAGAAGCAAATGATTCAAGATTTTAGTGCTTCGCCCAAGGATCCTAATAAAAGCGTGAGCCGACAGCTCTATGATGCAGCCCATGATGAATTCGTCCAAGATTCAAATCGGGCCGTCCTCGGTCAGTCTTCAACCGTGAGTTATCCTGGTACGGTGGCAAGGGGGGGGCCCAATGCACAAGCAAGTGGTACTCCACATGCTGAGCCTTTGAATGGAAATTTAGATCATCTTTATCAATTGAGCACGTCCACTTCTAACAATTCAGGTGCTTCCGGGCAGGGTTCCCGGGCGGATTTATCACCGACGAAGTATTTCTCGGTTTCAACATCTTACCACGGGAGTCAGATTACTTTTGCGCCTCCTACGCCTGGGACTCCTCCTTCGCCGACGCCTTCGTCTGGGCATAGTTTTCCTGGCACTTTGGGGGCGCCAAACTCCTCCCCACCTCAAAATCTCAACGGGGTGACGGATAACCTCATGCTCGACTTCAATGAAGATATTAATTAGGCTGCGAAAGCCAAATCACCACTTGTGAAGTTCCCTCAGGAAGCTTTCGCTTAGACTTGACTCGGTACCAAGTGAAGTTTTCGCTTCCAGAGGGAGAATTGACCTTGTCACTGAAAGGAGGTGGAGCCATTTTCTGTAAAAAATGTTTAATATTAGGAACACTTGATTGAGGCAAAACTAGATCAAACTCGATGCCTCCCGGAACCTGAATTCCTCCGAGTCCGGGTAAAGAGAGAGGGACACCAGCTTCCGTTAGGGCCTTGACGACCTGGGGACGGAGTTCGTCTGGACTCACGGTTTTAAGGGTAAATCGCCAAAGTTGGGATCTGCCCACATGGACATCGTCGTCGTCTTCGGAGTCGTCCTCTCCTGAGATGTCATCGCCAGCTTGGCTACCGCTTAGATTTACAGGGTTTTCTTGAAGTGGGGGCAGAACCGGGTCCACAGTATCCGGTAAGATTTCGTTCAGGTGAGTGCTTTCATGGAAGTCGGTTAGACTTTTATCTATGTTTTTTTCGTAGAGGGCTCGAATTTTAGGGGCAGAGTAAGTTCCAAATAGAATAAAGACGACGATGCCGACTCCCTCAATAAGAGTTCGTAGGAGCCAAGGGATCGATTCCCACTGAATTAAGGTAGGTTGAGAGGTCGGGCCTCGGGGAAGGGGGTTAGTGAGCGGGGATTTCTTGAGAAGAGCAGGAAGGGTAGATTTAGGTTGGTTGGCAATCGCAGCTAAGATGAGGCGGTAGTGCCGGTGGCGAGCATGGCACTCTTTACAGTTGCCCAAATGGTCCTCTGCTTCTCGCTTCAGAGACTCTGATAGTGTCCCTTCCAAATAATCAGAAGTTCGACTCTGCAGAGTAAAGCAGGTCATCGGTCGTTCCAAAGCCATTCCTCTAAGGCACGAAGAGCCTGTTGACGCTGGATTTTTAAAGAAGATTCTGGGGCTGCTAGAGCTGATGAAATTTCGGAATACGGTATTCCATATTTGTCTCTCAGCAATAGGAGGATTTGAAGCTCCGGTCTGAGCTTATGAAAATAAGAATTAAAGTTTTTTATGCGAGTGTTCGGGTTCTCCGTGGAGTCTAATTTAATTTGATCAGCAGCTGAAAATTTTTGGCTACCTTGAGCATAAAAACTCAGGAGCTTGTCACAAGCGATCCTCAGGACCCAACTCCGCTCATAACTTGAGAATCTTTGGAATCGACATCCATTTCGAATCTTTTTAAAGATGGAGCGCCAAGCAACCTGGGCACTGGAAGGGTTCCAGAGAATGGATTCGCACAGGTCAAAAAGGAGATCACCGTAAGATCGCACAAAATGATCTACGGAGTCTTTGGTAGATCCCAAGGTAAGGTCTCCTCCGGTGCTTCGGCGCCAGGGTCATTGTCAGTTTCGTTCTCAGGTTTTTCCAGCGCATAGGGCCTTCGCCGCTCCAATTTGAGATAAATTTTCCATCTCTCAGGTGTTCGAGTGATTCCAAGTTGTAAACTCGCAGTGGGGAGCCAGTTGGGCTGTCGCGGCTTTCGGATGAGTTGCATTTTTGCTTGTTGCGGGGTATGGCCTCCCTTGTTCTGATTGCAGGGCTTACAGGCGGTCACAATATTTTCCCAGCATTTCTTGCCGCCCTGGACGATCGGGACCACATGATCTAGGGTGAGATGTGATTTGGCAAATTGAGCTCCGCAGTATTGACAAATATTTTGGTCTCTTAGAAAAATATTGATTCTGGAGAAACGGACAATCTCTTTCTTTTTGGAAAGGGGAACATAGGTGAGTAAGCGCAAGACCGCAGGGACTTTGATCGTAAATCGAACGGTCCGAACTTCCTGGTCTGATTCCTCAACGACTTCTACCTTACCTTGAAATAGCAGTTGAATCGCTCTCTGCCAGGTAACGATGTGAAGGGGTTCAAATGATGCGTTGAGCACTAATGCATGGCTCATATCATTGAGTATAGTAGGGAACTGAAACTGCTTGCAACTGCATACGGAGGTTATTCGATTGGTATTAAAAAAAACAAACTGGAAGTGGCTTGCTTTGGGCGTTTTTTTTGTTGCACTCGGTGCCGTAATTTCGAATCGTTTTGAGGGGAAGATGCTCCCAAGTGAACTTTTGAGAGGCTCTACCTTACCTTCTGCGCCACAATTTGAATTGCCTGATGCAGAGAGTCATCTGGTTCGGCTTGAAAACTTTCAAGGGAGCGTCGTGATCCTTCATTTTTGGGCGAGTTGGTGTCCGCCTTGCTTGGGAGAAATTCCACAATGGGTTGAACTGGGTACTTATTTCAAGGGCAAGCCAGTCAAGTTAGTGGCGATCAGTCAGGACGAATCCTGGAAGGATGCGAATCAAGTTCTCCTTCCACGTGTTTTGTCTAGTCACCTGATTTCCCTTTTGGATGCGCCCGGTAAAGTTTCTAGCCTCTATGGAACATTTCAGTTTCCTGAAACCTATCTCATTGGTCCGGATCAGAAGATTGTCATGAAGTGGGTGGGGCCCCAAGATTGGAGCAATCAAGAAATTCGAGAAGCAGTGAATCGGGTTTTGAAACTGACTGCACAGTGATTCGAAAGCACTCCTTTTGCGGTTGAAGTAAGTTCTGAGTTAAGGACTGTTTCGACTATAGATCACACTTCCTGGGGTCAACGGTAACTTACCCGGAACTTACGGTGATTCCGTCCAAGGCTTCTTGGACTAGTTCGTCGATAGAAAGCCTTTTTTCCTGTTCATTTATGAGTTGAATTTTGGTTTTCAGTGAGGGGTGGCGATCTGAAAAAAGGGTACAGCTGTCGAGTGCCTTCCGGATCGAGGTTTCGTAACTTCCCCATTTTTTTGCTTTTTCTATAATTTCTGCTTTATCATCGCTAATGAGTGGGCGGAAGAGTGGAAGTTGAGCCACAGAGTCGATCACGCCCAGGTTTTCGACAGTTTGGCTAGCGACCTGCCCGAGACTTTCTCCGGTAACCAATGCCTGCGCCCGTAATTTTTTGGCGACTTCATTTGAAATTCGAATCATCATTCTTCGATAGAGAATAGTTCTTATTTTTGGGTAAGTGGCCAGTGCGATTTTTTCCTGAATTTTTCCAAAGGGGACCACATGAAGGGGTTGGGGATCAGGTTGGTAGCGATTCACAATTTTGACTAAATCGTAAATTTTTTCTAGGACTTCCTCGCTAACAAAGGGGGTTCCATAGAAATGGATGAAATGACTGATGGTTCCTCTTTTGAGAATTTGAATTGCTGCAACGGGAGAGTCCAGGCCTCCTGAGATGAGGCTGAGAACACGACCGTTCGTGCCGACAGGGAGCCCCCCTTGTCCTTTTATTTTCTCGGTCCATAGAAAAGACTCTTTCAGACGAATTTCAATTCCAAGGGTTAAATCAGGACGCTTCAGATCGACTTGGAGGGAAGGAAATTGGTTGAGAATGGCGGTGCCCACGTAGCGGTCAATCTCCATGGATTTTTGGGGTAAAGCCTTTTCGCTTCTTCGAGTTTTTATCTGGAATCGCTGCGGAAGTCCGTGGAGGGTTACCCAGTTTTTAAATTCATTGAGGGCTTGTTCTCGAATTCGCTCTAAATTCGTTGGAACTCGAATCATACGACTTAGGCTACTGAGCCCAAATAATTGGTTCTGAAGGACTTCTTGAGCTTCTTGATTCCAATCAGTTTCCAGTAATATCCTTCCTGGAATTCTATTGATTTCAATCGGAAAGTTCGTACCCAGGGTTCTTTCTAAGAGTTTGCAGGCATTGGTGGCAAGACGGTTTTCGAACCAGCTGCGGTTATTGCCCTTCAATGCAATTTCGTTGTAGCGGAGGAGAATGGTTTCTTGGTTCATGATAGTTTTATCGTTTTTTTCCTACCAGTTGGTATGCGAGGCGAATTGAATCTTTCAGGGCCCAGACGAGATGGTCGACGTCTTTCAATCCAATCTGTTGATTGAAGCTAATTCGCACGGAGGATGTCTGGATTTCCAGCGGGAACCCTGCTGTCTGGAGGATCGGGTCGGGCTCGGTTTTTTTTGAGTTACATGCAGACCCGACCGAAACGAGGCATCCTCGCTCCTCAAGGAGTTTAGTGAGAGGGGCCGAAGCCACACCAGGCGCACTGATATTAATAATATGAGGGACGGCATGCGGTGGGGAGTTCCAGTAGATGGCCTGATTCAATAAGCCCAGACTTGCTAAGCGTTCATAGAAGTGCTTTCGAAGGATCTCGCAATGAATAGAGGCGGCCTCACGGTGTTCAAGTGTGTATCGAGCTGCGTGGTGAAAGCTTGCAATGAGTGCCGCATTTTGGGTGCCTGAACGAAGGCCTTGTTCTTGCCCACCTCCCCAGATGAGGGGGCGAAGTCGGCCATTTTGGAGGAGCTTCTTATTGAAAACAATTAGCGCACCTACCCCTTTGGGGCCCTGTACCTTGTGGGCGGAAAGAGAGAGTAAGTCAATCGAGGTCGGGTGGCGTGGGAGTGGAACCTTTCCAAAGGCCTGAACGGCATCACTATGAACGATGAGTGATGGGAGGTGCTTTTTAGCTCTTTGGGCTAATGCCTCTACGGAAAACTGGATGCCTAAGATATTGTTTACTTGTTGAATCGTTAGGAGTCGGGTTTCGTTTGTCAGGCTTTTACAGAGGTGTTCAGGATCGATGGAGTAGTCCTGGTTTTGAGATGTGAGTGGTAAAAAGGAGGGGACGATCCCAAAAGCTTGAAGTGACTCCACAGATTTTCGAATCGAGGAATGCTCAATTGAGGAGGATATCATTTGAAGCTGAAGATTTGTATTATTGGTATTTTTTAGGGTAATCTTTTTAAGGTAAGCAGCCATCATGATGCCGTAAATTGCCAAATTGTTAGCTTCGCTTCCACTCCCAGTAAAAATCACCTGCTCAGGATCAACATGAAAGACTTGTGCGAAGTACCTCCTAGCTTCTCGAATGACCCGATCTGCCTGATCCCCTAGAGAGTGCGCTGAGGAAGGATTTCCGAAGGCTTCGGTTGTTAAGCGATGGAGAGTGTCGGTTGCGATGTCACAGCATTTCGTTGTAGAAGCGCTGTCAAAGTAAAGAGGGTGGGTCGATAGAGTCACGGAGGTAAATTTTCGGTTTCTTTTGCTCTCATTTGACTCGCAATGGAATTGGCTGCTTCCGAAAACAAAGCATCAGACAATTCATCTGGGAAGAAGTGCTTACATTCTTTCAGTTTTTCTTGATTTATCAATCCGTCAACAGAGGCGTCACGCAAACATTTCCTAAGCGTTGTTGCTGAAATAGAGTCAGAGGAAGTCTCATCACGAGGCGTAATTTCATACATAAAAAAACGTTCACTTTTTCTGATTTTTTTGCGTTCTTCATTTTGATTTTTTAGTCTATCTTTTAAAGATTTGCTCCATCCCTGTGGCTCGTCAAAATTCTTTGCGTATTCCTGACGATCTTGACCAGCAATGACTCTGCCTATATCGTGTTTATATTTATCTACAAACTGTCTAAAAGCTTGATTGTGCGGATTATCTTCATCCATTTGGACTGAAAAATGACTCTCTGAAAAATTCTTCTTTAAAATAGGGAAGTAATATTTTTCCCAAATTTCTTTAGCTACACTTGGATCGACGCTATCTCTGGCTTGGGCATGAATGATCACTAAAGCGTCGCTTTTTGGGTAAGCCGCTAGTGCACTTCTAAGAATATTAAAATGCATTTTATGCGGTGGAGAAAATGAACCCGGAAATAAAATCAAATTTTCTTTTTGATTTTCATTAAAATTATGAAGGATATCATTAACATCATCTGCCAATTCAGGGCTAAGAAGCCTCTGTTTTTTAGGCGTGCAAAAAGAGCCACTAGATAGTGCATCGTCGACGTTGTCTGAGGGGTCGTCAAAAAGACCTGCCTTTGAATCAGCAGAAAACGTGAATAGGATGAATAATAAAAATAAATACCTGATTTGGGCCATATCCTATTTTACCACGTAAAAAATAAATTGACTACCCTTTAGGTTGCCTTCAGGCACAGGACCCCTAACGGCACGAACACGCCGAGAAAACTGAATTCTTTGGTTTATGAACCCAATTCAAAATCCCATCTTTGAGGCGGATATTTCAAAGGGTTGAAGACAGTCTGCTTCTGAAAATAAAAGATAGGTTCGGAAACAGAGTCTAGAAGCGGATATCCAACTTAAGTTACATTTACTTTGGCCTAGAGTTGCTGTTATAAGGCGATGCTATGAAAATAATTCTATTGCTGTATTCGGTCTTAGCTACGAGTTTTATTCCCCAACTGATTCCAGCCAACCGTCCCACTTTTGATCGCAACTTTTATCAGCTTCCGGGCACTCCCTACTTTGATCATGGCTACGAGTGGTGGTGGTATTCGTTTGTTGCTCAAAATCAACGGACCGGTGAACTGAGGCCTTTCTATATCCAATATTTTGTCATGAATCCTGGTTTAGCGCTAAAAGAAGGTCTGGATCAAGCACGTTTTGGTGAACATCCTGCTTATTCTAAAGTGGTGGCGGGAACCTGGGGCAAAGAATGCGCTCAGTCTCAGAGTTTTTACCCAGTGACTTCTTTTCATGCTTCGACCGAAAAATTGGAAGTGCACATTGCGAATAACCGCGCTGATGAAAGGAATCTCAAGGGAGGGATTTTCGTCGGAAAAGATGGGAGCACGATTCATCCTCACCGCACTTTTGATTCGGGTTCTCTTGAGTGGGATTTACAGATCCAAAGGGATGTTTCTTTTTCGTTTGGATATGCTACCTCACGGTTGTTGCAACGTTCAGGAGCATTTCAGATGCTTTGGGATGTTCCTGGAATGAAATCAAGTTACTCGGGGTCTGTGATTTGGAATGAGGAGGTTTATGACGTCATGCCTAAAACCTCGTTTGGCTATCAAGACAAGAACTGGGGAGCTGACTATGCGAAGTCTTGGATTTGGCTGAGCTGCAATCATTTCAGAAGTGTCCAGTCTAACAGTGAACAGCCTTCAGCGAGCCTTGTTGTGGGCGGCGGTCAGCCAACTTTTCTGGGTCAATCCTTGGGTGAAAAAGTGTTAGTGGGGTTCAATTACCAGGGTAAATTTTTTGAATGGAATTTTACGAATCTCTTGAATTCACCTAAACAAAGAATCAATATGAGTGAAAATCCGACCCAAATCGTCTGGGACATTTCGATAGAAAATTTACTCCATCGGATTGACATTCAATTTGTCGCTGAAAAATCTGAAATGCTTCAGCTCTATTATGAAAATCCAAACGGCATTCACAAGCCAGAGTCTCTATGGAACGCCGGAACTGCTCAAGGAACAGTGCAATTTTTTAAGAAACAAGGCCTTTCAAAATGGATCCTCGTAGATTCTCTCGAGGGAACGTGGGGGGCAGGAGAATATGCCATTCCTTAAAAG
>JANNCA010000045.1:0-6354 GCA_031386075.1 Oligoflexia bacterium | reverse complement strand
CCAAAACTGCCCATTTAGTGGATGAGTTGGGGACGATTCAGGACGCCATTCGTGAAGCGGCGATATTGGGCCATATCAGTGGAAAACCGTCTGTAGTTTATGGAGAGAAGTCGAAAAGAGGACTTTTAGATCTATTTTTGGATGAGTCAAGTTCGAGCGAGGGGACCGGGTCCGCGTGGCATGGAGAAGGTCTGCTGAGTTCAGCTGCCTCATGGGTGTTGAGGTTGTCCCAAATGGGGGGAGGGTCGGGTGAAGTGAATGAACTTTCTGGAGCCCATTCTTTTGTTCCCGGGCTTTATTGGGTTTGGGGCGGATTAGGGCCTCGATGATGATGAAATTTCCTAGATCACTTGCGATTCAAGTTTTAGTTCGCGTGTTGAGTGAGCATGAGCCTTTAGATGAGGTCTTGAGTGTGGCGGCAAAGGAATTGCCGCAGAACGGGCTGCCCTGGCTTCAAGAGATCTGCTCAGGGACCCTTCGGTGGAAGGGTCGGCTCGATTGGATTTTAGATTCTCTCGCGGTAAAAAAGAAACCTTCAGGATGGCTGAGGAAGATTTTACTTTTAGCCGCCTACCAGCTGGTTGTGCAGGATCGGGCGCCAGCAGCTGCGGTTGTTTCCGAGACTGTTTCCGAGGTGAAGGCCAAAGAAGGTCAAGCCCCTGCTGATTTTGCCAATGCTTGTCTCAGGAAAGTTGCTGACCATGCACTCAAGTGGCGCCATTTGCCATTTCCAGCTGGAAGTGTTGAAAAACAGGCGAGTTGGGCGAGTTTACCTGAGTGGCTATGGGTCAAACTGGTGAATCAGCAGGGCTTAGAATGGGCTCAAGCATACGCTCTTGCGAGTTTGGAGAGGCCAATATTGTGGATTCGTAAGCCGCTAGGGGCGGAGAATCTGGGTGGGTCTGAGATTTTACCGGGCCCAGTGGAGGGGTCCTGGTATGCGACTTCTGGGGGATTGGTGACCGATCGTCCTGGATTCCATGAGGGGGACTTTATTGTTCAGGATATCTCGAGTCAGCATTTGATTTCAGAAATCACCTCGCATATTAGAAAAGCGATTTCGAAGAATTCTCTTTCGGTCTTGGATCTTTGTGCTGCCCCTGGGGGCAAGTCGGTGGGGTTAGCTTGGAGCGGGTTTCAGGTAACGGCAACGGATCGAGTGACCTCCCGATTGCCTCGTTTGAGAGAGACGGTTGCGAGGGTGGCCTCCGCAAAGATTGAGGTCGTGAGTTGGGATCAGCTCGAGGATGACTGGGATAAAGATCTCATTTGGATTGATGCTCCCTGCTCTGGAACTGGGATTTTGAGACGCCATCCGGATGTTCGTTGGTTGAGAAAGGAAAAAGAGCTTCCTTGTTTGATTCAAACTCAGAGAGAACTCCTTCGAATGGCTTGGGAAAAACTTTTGCCTGGAAATTATCTCGCCTATTCAGTTTGCTCGGTTCTTCAGGAAGAGGGGCCGGAAGCCATTCACTCTTTGGGATTGGGGACTTTTATGGTCGAAAATTGGTTCTTGTCACCTCAAAGTTCCCTGCAAGGGGATGGCTTCTGGGCTGCCCTCCTGCGCAAATAAAAAAGTTTTGGAACTGGGAACCTGGTGACTTCGGAGGAGTGAAATCTAAATTATTTTTATAGTTGTTTTCTGCAATCGTGATTGCATGAAAAGCAGTGCGAAATGAAAAATAAATTAGACTTTTACAGGTAGTTACGCAGTTGAGTCTCATTTTTAAGTCAAACCAGGCCAAATTGACGTTAAGTTCCTGCGTAAAATTTAATTTCAGGGTTTTGGGTCGAATACCCGCTCGTTGGCATACTCACTGCATTATAAGCTGCTGGGACCACTGCTGCATGAGTGTTGCGGAACGTATGTGAAGGGGGCGACAGTGGCTATCAAAAATTTCTACGTTTATAATCTATATTGGCCTAC
Organism: Oligoflexia bacterium; assembly: GCA_031386075.1. Lineage (GTDB taxonomy): Bacteria > Bdellovibrionota > UBA1018 > UBA1018 > UBA1018 > CAIYTD01. The sequence goes on along the minus strand of JANNCA010000045.1, from coordinate 4,427 downwards.
CTATAATACCGCTGGCTCCTGAAAGGGGGCCAGCCGGGTCATTGACAGTACCCGATCCAGAACTTTCGTGATAACCATGACTCCTATGAGTCAATTCGCGAAATTTTTAAGGATCTTTCTTGAAGAAGAGAAGGAAGATCTGTGGATTTTAATCGTCTATGGCACCTGTGTGAGTATTTGCAGCCTGGTGATCCCCATAGCTGTTCAAATGTTTGTGAACACCATTGGATTCGGCCTTTTGGTGCAACCTATTCTGATTTTGACTGTCATTGTTTTTGCTGTCTTGTTGTTCTCGGGTACTTTGAGAGCACTGCAGGTTTGCGTGACGGAAGTTTTACAGCAGCGCCTTTTTGCAAAAGTGGCTATGACTTTAGCTTTAAGAATCCCGCAAGTCGATTGTGAGTATTTTTTAAATCATCGAAAAGTTTATGAGACCAATTACTTTTTGGAAATTGCCACACTTCAAAAGACGGCTACCGTATTGATTTTGGATGCTTCAGCCGTTTTTTTGCAGGTGATTTTTGGTATTATACTTTTGGCTTTTTATAGCCCCTACCTGCTTGGTGTTAATTTTATTATCTTCTTGTTCATCGTTATTTTCTTTTTTGGTTTCGTGAAGCATGCCGTTGAGACGAGTATCGAGGAGTCTAAGGCAAAATATTCGGTCGTCTTTTGGCTGCAGGAAATGGCGACCCATTCATTGGACCTAAGAACCGCACAAAGTCGGGCATTTGCTGCACAGCGAACAGATGAGCTGACTACTCAATATGTTTTGAAGCGGAGGCGTCATTTTAAGGTTCTTTTTCAACAGATATTAGCAGCCCTGGCGTTAGAAATACTCGTGAGTTCCTTGGTCTTGGGTGTGGGTGGCTGGCTGGTAGTGCGCGGTCAATTGACGCTAGGTCAGCTGGTGGCGTCCGAACTGATCGTGAGCGTTGTTGTTATGGGAGTAGGTAAGTTCGGGAAGTACCTCGAAAGTTACTACGACATGGCTGCGGCACTCGATAAAATTGGACATTTGCTGGATCTCCCGTTGGAGCGACTTGATGGTGAATCGAACGATAATTCTGGTGACGTTCAAGGCCCTTTTCTTCGGGTGAGTCAATTTCAGTTAGACGCTCGTTCTCCATTGGAGGCATTTGGGGCGCTGAGCATGGATATTCGGCCCGGGGAAAAGATCACTTTCATTGGCTCAGATGACTCGACTCGACTTCAGTTGATAAAAACTCTCTGTGGATTGGGAGAGAGTTATTCTGGAGCGATTGAGGTTCAAAAGGTAAATCTGAGGTATCAATCATTAGAAAAGATTCGCTCACAAATGGCCTATATTGGATCCTCTGCAATGAGTGGGAGTCTTCTGGATAACCTTCGTTTTGGAAATGATTCGATTCACCTTTCAGAAATTCAGGACGTCTTGACTCGTCTGGGTGCTCATGAATCCATCACGAATTTGCCGGACGGTCTCCAGACCCAGGTGAGTGTGATGAGGGAAACGCATCCAGCCTTGGAGAGGAAGGTTTTATTGGCGAGAGCGCTATTATCCAAACCAAAGATCATCCTTTTGGGTGAGGTTTATGATGCCTCCTATCTACAGAATGATTCTGCACTCAGAACCTTTTTTGAGTCTGATCAGCATCCCTTTGCGCTCTTGGTTCATACCCGGAAATTATCGGATAGATTGAGTGCTTCGATGTCTATCGGTCGCCTCATTGATCTGGATCGATTCAGTTTACCTGAAGGGAGCTTGGCTTGAAGAATGAATTTTTTCAGTTTCACTTGTCACAGAAGAAGTTCAAGTCCATTGATCTTGTGCAGCCGTGGCAGGCTGGAAGAAGGATAGGGAGATATGCTTTTAGAGCCATGATTGGCTGGGTGATCCTTTTGGTTTTTGTGCCCTGGCAGCAGACTTCGATGGGGACTGGCAGAGTGGTCGCTTATTCTCCTACTGAAAGGCGCCAGAATATAGATGCTCCTGTCGAGGGTCGTCTGGGACGCTGGTATGTTCATGAAGGATCTCATGTCGAGGAAGGAGACCCTATTGTTGAAATTACCGACAATGATCCCGAGATTCTGAGTCGACTGGAGGCCGAGAGGAATGCCTACCAATCTAGACTCAGAGCTGCTCAGATCTCAGAGCAGACTGCCAAAATCAATATGGAACGCCAACAGACACTCGTTCAGCATGGCCTGAGTTCGAAGCGCTCTTACGAACTCGCGAAACTCGAGCACGCCAAATATCTCACGGATGAAGCCAACGCAAAAGCTGAACTCGTTAGGATTGAAACTCGATTAGCTCGGCAGAGCACTCAGTTCGTAAAAGCTCCTCGGAGCGGGATTATTCTCAGGAGAACATCGGGCGAAAATTCTGTCCTGGTTAAAGCAGGGGGAGTGCTTGCCACGTTGGTGCCCGATACGGATTCTCGTTCAGTTGAAATTTGGATTGGTGGGAATGATGTCGCATTGATTGAAGAGGGTCAAAAAGTTCGTCTTCAGTTTGAAGGATGGCCCGCGGTCCAGTTTAGTGGTTGGCCCTCGGTAGCCATAGGGACGTTCGTGGGAACCGTTGCTGTCATTGATGCCGCAGATAGTGGAGAGGGTAAGTTTCGAGTTTTGGTCGTTCCAGATCCTTCTTCTCTGCCGTGGCCTTCGAGTCATTACTTGAGACAAGGAATTCGAGCTCAAGGCTGGATTTTGATGGGAAGGGTGAAATTGGGGTATGAGCTTTGGCGGCGCTTCAACGGATTCCCGCTTTCCATTTCCGGGCCGACGGAAAAATCTGTTCCCAACAAAAGTTAGTGCTCGATCCAGAACTTTCATGAGTCCTAAAAGGAGTGCCTTCAGGTGAGTCTTCAGTACTTAGTTTATTTTTTTATTTGCTCAGTCTTTTTGAGCGTGGGTCCTTTGCTTCGGGCGGATACCGGCTTTCTCTCTCTCCCTGAAGTATTGACCTCTGTAGACCTTCATTATCCTTTGATTCAATACGCTGAGGCTGAGTTGAGGAAGGCCAGTGCTGACTTAATGGCCTCTCAAGGGGGCTTTGATCCACTCTTGAAGGCAACTTATTCAAACACTTTTGTTGGGTATTATAGTAATAGTTATACCGATTTACTTTTAGAGCAACCTACTCCTGCATGGGGTACTAAGGTTTTCGCAGGCTGGCGGAGTGGGCAAGGGACCTTTCCCATCTATGAAGCAAAGTCGGCTACCTTTACCGGAGGCGAGGTGAGGGCAGGAGTAGAGGTTCCCCTCTTGAAAGGGGGAAGTATCGATGAGCGGCGTGCGCGAATCCTGGGGTCTGAACAGGGACTTAAGGCGGCCGAGGATGGCCTGCAGTCTCAGCGACTTGAAATCCGAAAACAAGCAGCTCAAAAATATTGGGACTGGATTTCCTCTGGGCGAAAAGTCGGAGTGGCAAAAGAGGCTCTAGACATTGCACTAGGGCGGGACGAAGCGATTCGGAAGCGAATTAAGCACGGTGATTTGGCTGAGATCGATCAAGTTGAAAATCAGCGAGCTATCGTCCAAAGGCGTGCAACTCGAGTGGCTGCAGAGAGAGCCTTTCAAAAAGCGGCCTTAGAATTATCAATCTACTGGAGAGGGCGTGAGGGTCATCCCTTGGTTGAAGCATTGTCAAGACTACCGAAAGTCTTTTTAATTCATGAGTTTCAATCCCTGAGTTCGTCGGTGATTCATCCAGAGCTAAGAAAAATAGGATCACAGATTCGACAGGTAGAGATCGATTTTCGCTTGGCTCAGAATCAGCTCCTTCCTAAACTGGATCTGCAATTAGGGGTCTACTCGGACTTAGGGGTAAACTCAGGAGTGGGGTATCTTCCGTATGTTCCGTACCTTCCCCCTACTCAGTATCCGACCGAGATGAGGGTTTCTCTCGGCTTCGAGCTGCCTTTGTTTTTTAGAGGGTCTCGCGGTAAGTATCAAGCCAGTCAAGCGGCCCTGGACAAGGTCGAAGCTATTCAGGAACTCACCCGGAATAAACTGTCGATTCAAGCGAAGGACTCCTTGCAAGCGATGGGAGCAGCGCATGAAAAGTTGAAGCTCGCTCAAGAGGAGATTCGTCTCTCGAGTCAGTTGGAAGATTCTGAGAAAAAACGAGCTTTTCACGGGGATAGTAGTTTTCTTTTAGTGAATTTGCGTGAACAAACGACCCGGGATGCCATGGGTAAGGAAATCGATGCTTATTCTGAATTTTACAAGGCGAGAGCCGACTATGAGGCGGCCGTCGGCGAGATCTCAAACAATACGTAGACTCTCATGAAATTCAATCACCTGAGGATCCGTCTGAATCGAATGGGGCGTCCATCCCTCTAAGAAGAGTCCTTGGGGCTCCCTCACGCGGCTCAGTGCCACATAGGCTTGGCCGGGCTCCCAGAGGTGGCGTAAGTCCATGATGGCCTGATCCAGGGTGG
>JANNCA010000013.1:0-2849 GCA_031386075.1 Oligoflexia bacterium | reverse complement strand
CTGATCATTGGGAAGGCCGTCGCGATGGAGACGCGTTTTTGTGCGAGATCGAGATCGCTTTCCCTTTGGGGGTCGGGATTGGTGCCGAGCATGGGCAAAGCGAATCCTTACCTCTCGTAGTTTATTTGGGCAACTACGAATCCAGTCACGACTGAGTCGTTTCGGCTCGAAGCTTGGGGAAAGCATTTTTATCAGCAGTGACGAGGAAATCCAAGGCACACTCGAAAAGCTAAGCATTGGTTCACGCACCTATATCGGTCGCGTTCAAATTGCGGTTCATGATTGGGTATCCATTGGGTCACGTGTTTGTATCAACGATGGAGCCATGTTGCTTTCCGCAAGCCATGACGTGCGCTCGCCACAATGGGCTCCAAAAACAGGAAGAATTGTAGTGAAGGACTATGCATGGATTGCAACGCGCGCAATCATCCTACCGGGAATAGAAATAGGTCGTGGCGCGGTGGTCGGTGCTGGAGCTGTTGTGTCTAAGAACGTTCCGGACTACGGCGTCGCAATTGGAAATCCTGCTGTTGTTCGAGAAAATGTTAGAATCACAGACTTGGATTACGATCCAATTGCGAACTTAGCATGCTTTACTGCTTGGAAAAGACTTGCAACCCGCAAGACAAAAGTAGATAACGAAAGTTAACGTATGGACTCAGGTTTAATTCTAATGGGCTTGGCGGGGGCAGTTTTGATAACTGCTCTTTCCGCAGTCAACTTCCGAGTCTCAATAAAGTGCGCATTGGTACTCGTGCTTTATGAGGGCGCGCTTCGTAAATGGGCCTTTCCAGGAGCGGCAGACTTAATCTACTTTGTTAAGGACTTCATTCTTCTCGGGGCCTACTACAAGTTTTACACTGTCCAACGTACAAGTCTACAAGCGCAATGGCCAACATTGCCGATACCAATTTTTGTCAGTTGCGTGTTTGTACTCGCGGCGAACCTTGCAAATCTGAACACAGGATCAGTGATGGCGTCAATGTTGGGCCTGAGAGGCTACATTTTCTATCTGCCGCTAGCCGTTATTGTACCCCAAATTTTCAAATCCGTAGATGATTTGAAATGGAATGTTGCTTGCTATCTCTTGATATCCATTCCAATTGGATTGCTTGGCATCGCCCAATTTCAATCCGATGCGTTTAGTGTGGTAAATACATATGCATCTGGAACGGACGAAAGTTACGGAGTGTCTACGTTTGGTGACGCAGAAAACAAAGTGAGAATCACAGGTACATTTTCCTATTTGTCTGGTCACGTTGTTTTTGTGATTACGTTTTTCGCTTTGAACTTGGCTGCACTCTGCGTTCCAAAGATGCCTTTTCGGGCGATTCTCACATTCGTTTCATTGCCATTGCTTGTGGCCGGCGCGTTCATGAGTGGAGCTCGTGCTGCGATCTTGACGCAACTATTCATCGCGGTGTTCTTCACCGTTAACGCTGGTTTTTCGAACAGTTTGAAACTTCGCAATAGTTTAGGAGTGATCTTATTAGCAGGAATCGGATTGGGAATTAGCATTCCATACTTCTTCGAGGAGGCCGCAACCAAAAGTTTCGGGCGTCTTTTCGAAGCTGGAGATACGGTTGTGAACCGAACGGTGGAACAACCGATCGAACAACTATTAATTGCATTTGACCGTGGTGGAGTCGTTGGCTGTGGTCTTGGTACCACGAGCTCCGTCGTTGCGAGTCTTCGGGCGAAACTGAATCTCCCGAGACCTGACTACGATCCAGGATACTATGACCTCGAAATCGCTCAAACCATGGCGGAGGGTGGAGTTATTGGATTTTTAGCTTGGTATTTCCTACGTTTTGCCGTGGGGGTGGCGTTGTGGACTAGCTATCGAAACTGCTCGGAACCGTCGTTGAAAATTTTTGCGCTCGCTGCCTTAGCCATGTACATTCCATTCACGTTGGTTTCACTCGTATTGAATCACGTTGCATGTGTCCTAGTTTGGAGCCTAGTAGGAGTTGGGTATGCAGCAGCATGGCATTTGCAAATGGAGAGAGCTGCGAGATTGTTAAGCCCGAGAGTCCAGTCGCCGTCATTGACCGACTTAGCTCAACATCGTCCAACCACTGTTCGGACATGATTCACACGCGAGCACTCAAATAGCCGAACTCAAGGTGAACAAAGAAAACAAGACGCTTGACGTCATTCATTACCAGCGCAAGAAGCGATTTGGGGGGAACTTTAGTTTGGAGTTCATCTTTCACGATTTACGAAACAGACTAAATAACAACTGTCATTTTACGGTCCACCATGCTCCTTACGAAAGCAACGGTATTTTACAGCGATTGCATATCGTTCGAGACGTTCGACGGTTAAATGCAAAAAATGCCATAATGCATATTACTGGTGACATAAACTTTGCGGTCTTGGGGACACCACGCAATTCTGCGGTAGCCACAATTTTGGATTGTGGTTTTCTGGGGCGCAGTCGCGGACTGAAACTCGCTGTCCTCAAGTCGCTCTGGCTCGATTTGCCACTGAGTTGGTCAAAAGTTATCACGACAATCTCACAGCACGCGAAAGATGAAATCGTTGCAAAATCCCGTTGTAACCCGGAGAAGATTCACGTCATACCAGTGGCGATCTCGGATAATTTCTCTCGGGCTCCATACCAATTCAATTCTCAAAAACCTAGACTGTTGCACATTGGCACAGCACCAAATAAGAATTTGTCACGACTAGTCCAAGCAATTGCGGGAATGGAATGCACGCTCAGTATCATAGGGCGATTGGGACCTGAAATCGTCAAACTGCTGAAACAGCACTCAATCGAATACGAAAACCACATTGACATTGGCCAAGATGCGGTCGTTCTCGAATACGTCAAAGCCATCGAC
>JANNCA010000413.1:0-12313 GCA_031386075.1 Oligoflexia bacterium | reverse complement strand
TATGTGGCGAATACTCACTCAGAATCAGCGGTGACGGGGGCTACGACCACTCAACTTTATTTGCAAGCACGCCAGATTATTAAGGATCATGTGAACTCGAGTAGCGACGACGTACTGGTTACTGCGGGGACAGGAATGACTTCAGCGGTGAATAAATTGCAAAGAATCATGAATTTAAGAATTCCAGAGGACTACCTTTTCTTGGTTCAAGCGAGTGGTATTGAGAAACCACTTGTCATCATTACTCATATGGAACATCATTCGAATCAAACATCGTGGCTTGCTTGTTTTTGCGAAGTTCAGATTGTGAATCGAGCTCCAAATGGGCAACCAGACCTAAAACATCTAGAAGAAATTTTAGTCAAAAATAGGCTTAGAAAATTAAAAATAGGATCTTTTTCAGCCTGTTCAAATGTCACAGGAATTCGGACTCCTATCCATGAGATGGCTGTTTTAATGCACAGATACGGGGGGTTGTGTTTTGCAGATTTTGCTGCGTCAGCTCCATACGTTAAGATCGATATGCATCCGATCAATCCGGAAGAAAAATTAGACGCAGTCTTCTTTTCCCCTCATAAATTTTTGGGGGGGCCTGGAACTTCAGGTGTCCTTATTTTTGATCGGTCCTTGTACAAAAATAAGACCCCGGATAAGCCAGGAGGCGGCACTGTTAAGTGGACGAACCCTTGGGGAGAATATCGGTTTTATGACGATATCGAGGTTCGAGAGGATGGAGGCACGCCCGGCTTTTTGCAGACGATTCGAACCGCCCTTTGTATTTTACTCAAGGAAGAGATGGGCGTGGATCAAATATTAGAAAGGGAGCAAGAGCTGATCACTCCTTTGCTTGATCGGCTATCGGCGCACTCGAAGATTCAGGTCTTAGAGTCCACGGAAGCAAAGGAGTTCAGGCGAAATCGAATTGGAATCCTATCGTTTTACGTTCCTGGAATGCATCACAATCTCATTGTCAAGCTCTTGAATGATCGATTTGGTATTCAAACTCGGGGTGGTTGTTCTTGTGCGGGGACCTACGGGCATCTATTGTTGAATGTGAGTTATGAAATGTCTCATTCAATTACCACAAAAATTGATCAAGGTGATTCTTCTGACAAACCTGGATGGGTAAGGGTCTCTTTACATCCGACGATGTCTCCGGAAGAAGGGCGATACATTGCGAATGCCATAGAAGAGACGGTTTTGAATTATGAGATTTGGGCGCAAGATTATGAATTTAATAGTTCGACAGCTGAATTCGTGAATCATCAGTTTAAAGATCACCCTCCATCGATTCATTTGAAAGAATTTGAGGCTCTTAACAATGAATAGACTCCCTTTAGGGGTTTTCTGGATTCTGGTTGCTTTCACCCACTTGATTCAGTCCGTCTCCGCAGAATCTAAAAATAAAGTACCCTTTTCTGATGTTTGGAGAATGATATTGAAGCATTCGCCACAAATTCAGGCATTCAGGCAAGATTTAGAGAGTGCTAGGATCTCTGAAAAGAGGGCCTCGCTTCATCGGTATCCGAGAGTATTCATGTCGGGGAGAATCTATTCAACGAATGATTCCGCCTCTACGTTTACAGGGGGATTGGGTCAACGCCAAATCATTGGATCTGATTTTGTGCCTGCTACTCTGAATCAGCCGGGGAGTAGCTTTTTTCAATACGGAACTTTAGGGTTTGACCTCCCCGTCTATGAAGGAGGTTCAAAAGCTAAGATTGCAGAGAGTTTAGTTAAACGCTCAGAGTCTAAGGCCTTACAGGTGACTGCTGCAAAGATCGCTCAGTATGCAGAACTTGCTCAAAATTATGGAATGATTCTCAGCCTTCGACGAGAGGAAGAGCAACTTAAGTTGTTTGGAACGAGTGTGGATCGCATGATTTTACACTACAAAATTGGGTCGAAGTCGAATCCAATCGGTTATTCTGGGCTTCTTGGTTTGAAGAACACCCGGAATCGAATTCAGGAACGGGTGATTCAGATATCTGGAAAATCGTCGGCACTGAGTCAAGGTATTCGGATTTTGGCTCAAGACCTCCCAGAAAATTGGCTGCCCCTCGATCAGAGGGTTACGGATTTTATTTCGAGAAATTTTATGAAATTGAACACGAACCCATCAGTAGAAATGAAACCTACTGTGGGAGTCCAAGCCATGAATTTAGAGACAGAATCTCTAGAAAAAATGATTGATTCCGAAAAGGGGCGTCTCTTTCCTCGCGTGGGCCTTTATGGATCAGGCGATGTTTTTGGAGGAAATCGGGGCCTTGGTGCGAGTTATTCGGGTGGGGCCTATGTCCAGTGGGATTTATTTTCGGCACAGAATTTTGATGCTGTGGCTCAAGCAGTTCATACGAGTGCAGCCTCCCAGGCAAGAGCCGAAGAAATGAATGAGCGGAATCATATAGAAAAATCCAGCGCAATTCAGTCGGCGCAATCTTTGGAGCAAAATTTGGCACTGATGGAAGAGAGTGATCAATGGCTTAAGGAGCAATTTGGAGTCGCCCAAGAACTTTTTAAAAATGGATCCATCAATGCTCTTCAGCTCGTTGAGGTCATTCAAAGAAGAATTGACCTGCTCGTGAGTCGCACCGAAGCAGAGATGAGTCTGACTCAGGCCCGAGCTACTCTAATCGTTCATTCAGGTGCGGAAGGAATTTTCAATGAAAACTAACTCTCAAACCCAAGGCTCGCCTAGCAAGGGGTTTGCGGGTAGATTGGCCGATATTTTTGTTCACTCTAAACTCACGCCTGTGATGATCGTTTTCAGTATTCTCTTAGGGAGCGTTTCGGTTTGGCTGACTCCAAAGGAAGAGGAACCTCAGATTTCTGTTCCCATGATTGATATTCATGCGGCTGCGCCTGGATTAGGTGCAGCGGAAGTGGAGAGAAAAGTCACCGAACCGATCGAGCAAGCCGTATGGGGATTAGAGGGGGTTGAATATGTTTATTCTTCCAGCCATGCCCATGGAAGTTTGGTTACCGTGCGGTTTAACGTCGGCGAATCCATGGAGACGAGTTTGGTGAAGGTTCATCACAAGCTGATGAGCATACGACAGTTCCTTCCGGAACACTTGCCTACCCCCCAGGTGCAGGCCCTATCCATTGATGATGTGCCTTTTTTGGCTCTGACTTTTAGTTCTCCGGTGCGCAGTGATTTTGAACTTCGAACTTCAGTGGCGCCTTTGGTGAGAGAACTTTCCAGCACTCCCGATCTAAGTCATGTAGAGATTCTTGGGGGCCAAAAGCGGGCTATTCGTGTCGTAATTGACCCCAAGAAGTTGAATTCCCATGGAGTTTCTCTGCCGGCGGTGATGCAAGCGCTTAAGAATAATAGCGGTTTAATTCCAGCAGGAAAGTCTTGGGGTGACACAGAGATCGTCGACGTGGAGGTGGGAGGCAGACTGACCAAGGTCCCGGATATTGAAAGCATTCCGGTGGGCCAGCGGGGGGGGGCGCTCGTTCGAATTCGCGATGTCGCAAGAGTGGTCGATGGACCAGGTGAGGCAACTCAAGCCAGTGTGCTTCTGGATAAGGTCTCAGGTGGAAATCCCCAAAAGGCAGTCTCAATCGTTTTTGCGAAGCGAAAAGGGACGAACGTAGTCGAATTAGCCACCCAACTTTTGAAGCGAGCTGAAGTTTTTTCAAAAGCTTTGCCCACCGATGTTTCGATGACTGTAGTTCGAAATTATGGCTCCACCGCAGCTGATAAATCTAAGGAATTGATTCGACATCTCATCTTAGCCACTTTTTCGGTGACTGTGCTGATCGCCTTAGTCATGGGACTTCGGGCCTCACTCGTAGTTGCGACTGCCATTCCGGTGACTCTTGCTCTGACTTTGGCGATCTATTATTTTATGGGTTACACTCTCAATCGAGTGACTCTATTTGCGCTCATTTTCTCAATTGGTATTCTTGTTGACGATGCTATTGTAGTCGTTGAAAATATTGAGCGTCATCTGAAGAGTCAACCTCGCTTAGGTTTGTCCAAGGTCATTGTATCTGCCGTTTCAGAAGTGGGTAACCCGACTATTCTGGCAACTTTCACCGTTATTGCGGCGATCCTTCCCATGGCCTTTGTTCGTGGCTTGATGGGCCCTTACATGAAACCGATTCCACTAGGGGCTAGTTTAGCAATGATCTTATCGTTATTTGTAGCCTTTATCGTGACGCCGTGGGTTGCGGCCAAGATATTTAGGGGACCCATCCAAGGGTTGCGTCCAGTTGCCGAAGGGAACCTCGATCGCGTCTATCGTAGTTTCATGGGTTGGCTATTGTCTCGTAAAATGCCTTCTTTGTGTTTTGGAATGCTGACGGTGCTTCTTTTTGGGGCGGCAGGAAGCCTCATTTACCTTAAAGTCGTCAAAGTGAAAATGCTTCCCTTTGACAATAAAAATGAATTTCAAGTCCTCCTCGATTTTCCTTCGACTACCTCATTGGCGAATAATGTCGCTCATTCGAAAGATTTGGCTCTTAGTTTAATGAAGAATTCGGAGGTCAAAAAAGTTCAGATTTTTGCGGGTGTGCCAGCACCTTTTTCATTTTCTGGAATGGTTAAGCATATCTTTCTCAGAAAGTCAGAATATCAGGCCGCTCTTCAGGTGGTTCTTACCGAGAAAGACCACCGGAAAGTTTCCAGTCATCAAATTATTGAGTCCTTGCGACCTGTGATTGCAGGTTTTGGGATCAGAAAGAACGCAGTCACGAGGGTTCTCGAGATTCCGCCCGGTCCCCCTGTCTTGGCAACTCTAGTGGCTGAAGTCTATGGGCCTGATCGGCGGGAGCGAGATCGTGTCGCTCAGGAAGTCTATGACGTCTTCAAGTCAGAGCCGAGTGTAGTGGACCTCGATTCTACTTTGAGGTTAGGGCGTCCCCGCCGAATATACTCCTACGACCAGGTGAGGGGTGGGATATTGGGAACTCATTCACATCAAATATCAGAAATGGGGGAGATGATTTTTTCAGAAACATCAGCCCTGACTTTAGATGACATTTCAAGTCCCGAAGACGTCAGCATTGATGTTTCCGTGGACCAGAAAGTAAGAGCAGGGACCCATCCCTTTGCGGATGAAACGGTCCGTTCATTTGAGTCTGGTGCCGTGCAGGTGGCAGATGTTCTCAAGGCCCCCGTGGTTGAGGCCTCAGAAACTCTTTATCGAAAAAATCTTAAGCCTGTGTCGTACGTGATGGGCGAACTTTCGGGAAGTGAAGAGGCCCCTGTTTATGGAATCATGAAACTGGCTCCCAAGATTCCTTACCCTACTCAGACCGCAGAAGTTCCTTGGGATACCCGAGAACCGGTAGTGAAGTGGGATGGCGAATGGTTTATTACTTATGAAGTGTTTCGAGATCTCGGGGGGGCTTTTGCCGTTGTGATGGTATTGATCTATATTTTGGTTTTGGGGTGGTTTCGAAGTTTTACTATTCCTCTGATTATTATGGCTCCTATTCCTATTAGTTTGATCGGAATTTTACCAGGGCATTGGCTAACGGGCGCTTACTTTACGGCCACCTCGATGATTGGTTTTATTGCAGGCGCAGGCATTATTGTTCGTATTTCTATTCTGCTGGTTGATTTTACAAAAGATCAGATTCGTGAAGGGGTCGACATTAAGAATGCCGTCATCAATGCGGGAGTTCTCCGTTTTAGGCCGATGCTCCTCACTGCCGCCGCTGTCGTCGTCGGGAGCTCCGTGATGCTCTTTGATCCCATCTTCCAAGGTCTTGCAGTGAGTCTCATGTTCGGCGAAATTGCTGCAACCCTTTTGAGTCGCTTTGCCGTGCCTGTGTTGTATTATTGGTTTGGAGTTTAGGTGGAGTCGGCAACTTCAGTCTGAGAACCTGTGAGCAAAATTTCGTAGCGTTTCACGATGATCTTTCGGAACGGTTCTGCTGTTATTGCCCATTCGATTAGATCCACTTTAAAAGGGAGGTCAGACTCGGAAAGTTCATTTTTGAGTTGGGCCAAGGTTTGAAGCCTGAGCGGAGAGTCGTGAATGATGACTAAATCGAGATCAGAGTGAACTTTGGGATCGCCGTTTACCCGAGATCCAAAGGCCCATACTTCAGTATGGGGTAGCCACTTACTCAGGATGTTTTTGATTAAAGCGAGCTGTTCGGGTTGAATTTGGATGCCGTTATTCATGGTTCGATGGACACTATTCCGTTTCAGTTCCAGTATTCCTTTTTTTTAATTCTAAAAGCAGCTCCTGCGCATCGGGTAAAAAAATGAGTGCAACCAAATAGACGCGGGTTGCATTTTTTTCTTCGTAAGTATGAGACGTAATATTTCTTGCTTCACGGTAATTAAACCACGGCTCTACCTTTTTGATTAAACTTCGTTCCGCACCCTCACGGATCAACTCCTTAAAAGACAGGGAATCTATAGTTGAGGGGTTGGGGGAGTCCATTTCAAGTTGGCGTTTGAGCATTTTCCAGGCTAGCTCATAAGTATATTCAAACCGCTGAATCACGGCGTCTCGAATTTCTTCGTCCTTTTTGTCTTTTTCGGCGCGTGTAATTGCGCGCTCGAGTTGATCTATGGCTCGTTCTAAGGAGTCTAAGATGAGTCTCGTCACGCGTGCCTCTCTAAGGCCTGAAGGAGATCTGCCTTGAGGTCTTCGACGTCTTCGATGCCAACGCTGATTCGAATCAGATTGTCGTGGATGCCAAGGGCCTTTCGGGTTTCAGCAGGAATGCTTGCGTGGGTCATGATTGCGGGATGTTCGATGAGGGACTCGACTCCACCTAGGCTTTCGGCCAAGGCAAAAAGTCGAACCTTCTCTAGGAAGGACCTTGCCTCGGGCAAGCCGCCGCGAATCAGGAAAGTCATCATGCCGCCAAATCCAGACATTTGCCTACAGGCGAGAGCATGCTGGGGGTGAGATTTCAGTCCTGGATAAATCACCTTTTCTACGGATGGATGACTTTCTAAAAGTTGCGCGATTTTCATCGCATTTTGTGCGTGACGCTCCATCCTGACGTGAAGGGTTTTGAGACCACGCAGGATGAGAAAGCAGTCCATCGGGGCAGGGATTGCGCCCACTGCATTTTGAAGGAATTTGAGCTTTTTGTAGAGATTCGAGTCATTTGTGGCAAGGACTCCGCCCACGACATCGCTGTGACCATTCATGTACTTAGTGACGCTATGGACGACAACATCCGCTCCCAAAAGCAAAGGTTTCTGGAAATAGGGACTGACGAAAGTGTTGTCGACAACGGAGATCATACCCGGGCTTCGTGCCAGACCCGAGAGAGCCTGAATGTCTAAGATCTTGAGCATCGGATTGGTGGGAGTTTCCATCCAGAGGAGCCGTGTGTTGGGACGAATCGCTGCTTGAGCCTCCTTGAGGTCAGATAGATCCACAAATGTAAATTGAATCCCCATGGGCTTGAACACTTGATCGAAAATGCGAAACGTTCCGCCGTAAACATCGTCGCATGAGACGACATGATCCCCAGGCTGCAAGGTGTGCAAGATGGCGGCAGTCGTTGCAAGCCCAGAAGAAAAAGCAAGGGCGTGTTTGGCGCTTTCGAGGGCAGCAACGCAGGCTTGGTAGGCGGTTCGAGTGGGATTGTCGGTGCGTGAATATTCGTATCCTTTGTGCTTACCGGGAGATTCTTGGACATAGGTGCTGGTTTGGAAAATGGGCGTCATCACAGCCCCAGTGGTGGGCTCAGGGTCTTGCCCAGCATGAATCGCAAGGGTACCAAATCCAAGGTTTGATTTGTCATTCATCATGTACGACTCCCAAGGTAAGTGAGTAGGTCAATTTTGGTGATAATACAAAGGAGCTCGCCTTGCTTCTGCGGGTCTGTGACGAGAGGCGTTTTTCCGGAAGTGACAAGCCGAGAAACTTTTTCAACTGGATCTTCAGGGGTTACAAATTCAATGGAAGAGTCCACCAGAGGTTCAATTGAGTCCGTGGGTTTGGTTCGGCCTTCATAAAGGGCGCTTAATATGGCCCCTTCAGTCGCAATTCCTTTGATCCATCCGGCTTCATCTGAAACAGGAAGTTGGCTAATGTTCCCGTCGCGCATTCTTTCGATTACGAGCGAGACTGCGTCGGTTTGTTTAGCCATGATAATGGGGGTTCGAACGGATTGACTTGAGCTCATCATATCGGCGACTGTTCCTAAGGATGGCTTGTCGAGAAACCCAGCCTCTCTCATCCAGTCGTCGTTGAATGCTTTGGATAAATATCGGTTGCCGCTATCGGGTAAGATGATGAGGACATTTTTGGCTGAGCCCACTTGGGTTTTTTTCATCCACTTGATGGCACCTACTACCGCAGAACCGCTAGAGACTCCCGAGTAAAGTCCTTCTTTGGTGAGAAGATCTCGTGTCATCATGAAGGACTCTTTGTCTTCTACCTGAATCATGTCGTCGATTACTGAGAGATCGTAGTTCTTAGGGATAAAGTCCTCTCCAATGCCTTCGATTTTATAGGTCTTGGGGGCGCTCAGCAGTTTTCCACTTTTAAAATATTCATACACAATCGATCCGACGGGATCCACTGCGACGACTTGGCAGGAGGGTTTATGTTCCTTCAGGTATTTGCCGACTCCACAGAGGGTGCCCCCCGTTCCAATTCCAGCTACAAAAACGTCAATTTCTGGCATTTGACTCAGTATTTCCGGCCCAGTCATTTTATAGTGAGCTTCACGATTCGATAGGTTGTCATATTGGTTCATATAGTAGGCATTTGGGGTTTCCCGAGCGAGTCTTCGGGAAACTTGGTAGTAGCTTCTTGGGTCATCCGGCTCTACGGCCGTAGGGGTGACGACAACTTTGGCACCAAAAGCTCTCAAATTTCTGATTTTTTCGACTGACATTTTGTCAGGCAGTACAAAGATGCATTTATATCCCTTGATGGCGGCTGCAATGGCCAGTCCGACCCCCGTATTTCCACTGGTTCCCTCGACCAGTGTGCCTCCTGGTCGGATGAGGCCCTTTCGTTCGGCGTCTTCAATCATCCACCAGCCAATTCGATCCTTAATAGAGCCGCCTGGGTTCATGAATTCCAGCTTCACATAAAAATGATAGGGAAGCCCTTGGGTGATGCGGTTTAATCGGACGATCGGAGTATTGCCAATGACTTTTAGCACGTTTTCGTACAGCATGGGAGCCATCCATATCTTCCTTGAAGGATTAGTGCAATCCTTGCGCTCCATTTTTTCATTTCTCAGTCGCCAAATGATAAAGAGAATAGGTGTCTCCCTCATCTTCCAGTTGAACGTTATCTGTGACTGAGTCGTCCTTCACGTCTGAAACCCAGGGCTCAGAGGTCTTTGAGTGGGTTGGGTCAGAGGAGTCCTCGGAACTTGACTGAGGGTTGTTTCTGAGAACAGAATAATAACCTTCGAGAAGCATGCGGTCTTTGGTAGCTCGGGCGATTCTGAACGCAGCATGGTAAGTTTTTTTCGCAATAAAGGAATTTATGAATTCGTGAAAGGCAGCTCCAAGATTGAATGGGGAAGGCAATAGTTCTATGGGGAGGTGAGGGTCTGGATTGAAATTTTCTAGGGGTGCCAGGAGATTGTCCAAACGCTTCCTATTTGTTTTCATTAAATACCTGGCATTCTTATAGGCCTCAAGACTTGAATTGTATGCTTCGGCCATCCTCTTTGCGCCCTCCATGATTTGGTCATGGACGGTCATTTCGTTGGCGCGTACTTCATTGATTTTGGACTGGTCAAGTTTGCCCTGCCAAATCAAGTCAAATCCAGTGGATCCGTTTGTCAGCCCAGCAAGATCGATAAAGGCGAAGTCATTTTCAGTTTTACGGAGTTGAGCTTCTTCGACTGCGTACTTGGCTTGCAAGCGTTCCATAAATTCGAGAGAAACGGTAAGAGCTTTAGATGATATTTGATTTTTGTTTAAAATTTTAACATTTCCATGCTCGTCAAATGCATCTTGGATAGGTAAATTTTCGTGTACAATTTGGATATTTCGGATGATTTCTAAATCGTGAATTCCTAGAGCCCTGGCCAGAGCAATTTTGTCTTCTGCGAGTGGGCTAGAGATTTCAAAAGATTGAATTGAATAAGTAATAGTATCTAAGGAATCAATTAGTCCTGATGGTATATACGTTTTTCCGTCTTGTTTTTCCCTTTTTTGAATCAAATCTATTTGAATTTTCAATTTTTCAATTCTAGTCTGAAAATCCTTGAACTCTTTAATTAAGAGAACATCTCTCCTGTAAGAATAAACAAGGCTTTCGATCTGAGATGCCAGATTCGCCTGGACGATGATGTAGGACAGGTCAGCTACTTGGCTGGTAATATTAGAGCGTGAATAGCTCATCCAGTTGCCTAAAGATAAGAACGGGGCAAGGTAGCTAGCTGCGAGCACATAATTAATTGGATTGATAGGATTTAGGCCTAAACTGACTAAAGTAGAGAAACGAAAACTGGGAGCCAGGCGGGCGGCTGACTGATAGGACATTGTTTTAGATTGGAATTTTCGCTCCAATTCCGAATGAGATGAAGGGTTGGTTGCTAGGGCGATGTCAATGGCTTGCTGGAGAGTGAGTGGACGCCCTTCAGTCTGGGGAAGCGACGGTTTAAAAAATGGGGCTGCAGCGAGACGAAAGACGGGTTTGTTATTTTCAGTAATATCGAGGGAAATGACTTCTTTTTGCTTTAAGCAGGCTTTTGCTTGGTAGTTGCCAGTCACTGAAGTGCCCCGGAAGCAGTCTCCCATTCGGGTGAGTTTAAACTCAGATTGAAGGAGCGGTATGCTCAAGTTAAGTTTCTTAATGTCTTGAGGAAGGTGTGTCTGTTCATAAACGCTAGCGATGGTAATAGGATCAATTAAGGCGACAGATTTTCCAGTTTTAGGGTCCAGGGCTTTTGGATCGAGAAGATAAATTTGACCGTTCCAGCCTTTTCTTACGATTTCCACCGCAACCCATTTATTCCCTAAGAAGCCCTTAGGTCCTTCATCCGTCATGGATGCGGGGAAGTTTTTATGAACTTCTAAATAACCTTCATAGTAGCCATTTTTCTCTTTTGCGCAGCCTGAGAGGAGTCCGGACCACAAGAGCAGATTGAGGATGAGGCTTACTGATAAAAAATTACTGCGCGGTTTTTTTTGTTTTAAAATAAAATCCCCTCTAAGTCCATCGCTCTTTGCTCACAATCGAGCGATTTGGCTACAGGAGAATTTAGGGCTTGTCAAACAGAATTGACTCAATGCCCAAGCGAAGTTCTATGCGTTGCTATGGCTAGAGAAAACCTCGCGGGTGATCTCTGTACTTTCTTGAGTCTTTGTATCTACCCTTTTAAGGGTTCCAAAAACGTAATCCCAGAGGGGGGAGCTGACACCCCATCTGGACTCTGATCCGGCGTAGTGATGTTTCATGTGGTGAGATTTGAGAAATTTTCCAAGCCTCGTTGTGGGTGTGAAAAAGTGAACATAGTAATGAATATAATCATAACAGAGATATCCAACCAAGAACCCGACAAAGTAGGGTTGTGCGAGCACGGGTCCTAAAGAGAGTCTAAACATTAAGTAGTAGAGCGATGCTACAACGATGCTGACGATCGGGGTCATAACGAGTCTTGTCGGATCGTTAGCGTCGTCGTGATGAAAGCCGTGAATAACGAATTGCGTCTTCCTACTGATAGGGCCACGGTCCTTCAAGTGAAAAAAGAATCGATGGAGCAGGTATTCGGACAGCGTCCATGTCATTACGCCGACAAAAAGGAAGAATAAAAATAGAGATCCAGACATTTGGTTGATCCGCAAAGACTGGTAGGAAACGTAGACGACAACAGGGCTCCAGACAAGAAAAGGTGCGGCGGGATGGACGTGGCTGTATTTTTCTAGAAGGGGACTCGAAAATACCGGTATGCTTTTGTAGGGTTGATTTTTTGTTTTCATAAAGACCTCTCCTTCGTACTGTAAAGCTAAAACTGTTCTCTCGCTAGTCAGAGAATTCCATCATGGATGAAAAAAGAGAATTTGTTAATAGCTTGAATGAGAGTTAATCTTTATAAAATAAGTCAACTATAGGTTTTTAGAGAGGCCCTCACCCTTGAGCTTTGCCCAGGTGAGGTAGTTTTTTAGAGCAATTGAAGTGATCGTCATGATTCCTGTTGCTATCCAAATTGAAAGATTCATGCTCGAGATGGTACCCCCCTTTAGGTCTAGAGACTTTAGAAAGATTAGCAATTTTCAAGCCAGGGTGGAGTACCTTCGGGATGTCACGAACAAAACTATTTTCTTGAGTGCAGTATTCCCAGCTAGAGTCATCCGTTAGAATCCCCTCATGAAGAGTAGGAAGTTTTTTCTCATATTGATTGTGTC
>JANNCA010000411.1:0-4921 GCA_031386075.1 Oligoflexia bacterium | reverse complement strand
AAAATTCGCCTCACCTGGTAATTGGAGCTAGATCTTTGCAGAATTGCAGGCCAGAATACAGACCGAATAAAAAAGAGGCAAATTGTTCTGAGTGAAGACGTGGCCCGCGTCATAAAGTGATGAACGTCAGTGAAAGCGTTGTCTTCTGGGACGAATAAAACGACAAAGATCGATTCAAAGCTGATGATTTGGGCAGAAATCGTCAGCTCAAGAGAAAAGGGACCCATGTGAAAGCATGGGTCCCTTTTTGCGCAGGAAGTATGATACGCCCTAAAGATGGGATCCTTAGGCGAACGTCTTCAAATGCTCTCCATCCAGCTTGTACCTTTTATCATGGCAGTTGTATTCCATGAATATGCCCACGGAATCGTCGCCTATCGATGGGGAGACCCGACTGCAAAAAATCAAGGCCGCCTGACCTTAAATCCCATTCCGCATCTAGATCCTTTGGGGACAGTGATCTTTCCGATAGTCAATATGCTGACCGGAATTAACTTTCTTTTTGGTTGGGCCAAGCCAGTTCCCATCAATCCAAGTCTATTCAAAAAATATCGCCCTGGGCTTTTCTGGGTCGCGCTTGCGGGACCTGGTATGAACTTTCTTTTAGCATTCCTATCTGCGGGGGTCTTTTGCGCTTTTGAATCCTGGGTTCCTAAAACCTTCTACCTCTATGAGCCTTTAGTTCGGATGTCAATCGTTTCTGTTTCCCTGAATTATGCGCTCGGAATATTCAATCTCATCCCCCTCCCTCCGTTGGATGGAAGCAAGATGATTGAATCTATTCTTCCTCTTAAAGCCGCAAAAAAATATGAATCCCTGGCACAGTATAGCTTTTTTATTCTCATGGGACTCTTGTTCACAGGTGCTCTTTCTTTTTTAAGTTACCCGATTCACTTTTGTTCGGAGATGACCTTGATTCTCGTGAGTCATTTATTCGGATTTTAAAGAGGAAATAGCTATGTCACCCGATCAAAAAAAAATCCTGCTCTCTGCTGTGCAGCCTTCCAACCATCTCACGATAGGCAACTATTTGGGAGCGATCTCGAATTGGGTCAAACTTCAGAAAGATTACGACTGCCTCTTTATTGTGGTTGACCTTCATGCAATTACCCAACGCCAAACCCCAGAAGATCTTCGACAGCAAACCTATCTGGCTCTCGCAACCTACTTAGCAGCCGGCATCCACCCAGATACAGCCACCCTCTTTGTTCAATCCCATGTCTCAGAACATGCAGAGCTGGCTTGGATCTTTAATTGTTTTAGCTATATGGGTGAACTCAATCGGATGACCCAATTCAAGGATAAAAGCTCCAAACAAGGACAAAACATCACCACCGGCCTCTTCACCTATCCAACCCTGATGGCTGCTGACATCCTGCTCTATCAAACTCACCTCGTTCCAGTCGGTGAAGATCAAAAACAGCACATTGAAATCACTCGTGACATTGCAATCAGAATGAATCATATTTACGGGAAGGATTTATTTAACCTTCCAGAAGTCTATCATCCTCCCGTTGGGGCGAGAATCATGAGCTTACAGAATCCAACATCCAAAATGTCAAAGTCAGACCCCGATCCTCAGGGCTCTGTTTTTCTTTCCGATAGCGATGAGCAAATCCTCAAAAAAATGAAACGCGCCGTCACAGATTCTGGCACCGAAATTACCTACGACTTCGAAAAACCAGGTTTAAAAAATCTAATCGACATTCAGTCCGCTATTACCGGCCAGCTTCCCTCTCAAATCGTGGATAGTTACCGAGGAAAGCAGTATGGCCACCTCAAACTGGAAGCTGCTGAACGAGTCATCGGAGTGGTTCGCCCCATTCGAGAAGAAACACTCCGATTATTAGAAGATCGATCCCATTTAGACTCCCTCCTTCGGCGAGGAGCGGAACAGGCCCAACAAAAAGCTCAGACCACCCTTAAAAAAGTTCATGAACGCATGGGATTTGTGCGGGGCCGGTATTCATGAAACTTCTGATTCGAACACTGTTGACTCCGGAAACAGGATTCTCAAGTCGCATCAGTGCCGATCCAGAAGTTTCAATAGCCTCAAAAGGAGTGCCCTCATATTGATTTCACATCGAGTCCCCATCACCGTTCGGCTCGAATCCTTTGAAGGTCCCCTCGACCTTCTTCTCTATCTGATCCAAAGCAATGAATTGGATATTACGAAAGTATCCATTGGGCAAATTACCGATCAGTACTTGGCCTATGTTCGCCTGATGCAGGAGCTCAACTTCGACACTGCGAGTGATTTTTTGGTTATGGCCGCCACCCTACTCCACTGGAAAAGCCGTTCCCTCCTCCCCCAAGAAGACAAAGCTGCCGCTCAAGCGCTCCTGGACGGTGAAAGTCCTTTGTCCCAGGAAGATCTCGTCAAGCAACTCATTGAACATCAGCGCTATCAACGAGCAGGCGAGGACCTCATCCAGCTCCCCTACTTGGGAATTGATGTTTTTTCCCGCGCGAACAGTAAACCTCCAGTTGAAAAAATCTGGAGAGAAATGAATATTACTGACCTCGCCATCGCCTATCAGGAGATGCTGGTCCGACAGCGAAAACGGTCTCATATCTTAAAAAAAGAAACCGTCTCGATCGCCGATAAGATTAAAGAATTCGCTGAAATTCTCCAGCCCCACCAAAGAGTTGAATTTTCGCAACTCCTTTCAAACGACCCGAATCGATCAGAAATTGTAGCGACCTTTCTTGCTGCACTTGAATTGTCCCGCTTGAAAAAGATGAAAATTTATCAGGAAGAAGTTTATTCTCTTATTTATCTTGAATTACTTGAAACCCTCAAGGATTTCGACCTCATGATGGCATCCGGATTTAGCTACGACAGTCCGCTTCCTCCAGCCCTACCCGTTGAAAGTCTGAATGCTTAAAATTAGCCTCAAAAGGAGTTCTTCCGCCTATGGAAATCGAATCCAATCTCAGCGATGACCTACAAATCGAAGTACCCCCGGTGGATACTGAAGTGGAAACCCTAGCCATCCAAACTTGTCCCCTTGATTTGATCGAGATCCAGTCCTGTATTGAAGCGATTCTCTTCATTTCTGACAAACCCCTCTCAGCACAAAAGCTCCAAGAACTGCTCGGCCCTACCGAAGAACCTGGGCTCTTTACCGAAGCCTTCAAGAACCTCAAAGGCCGCTACCAAGCCAATCACCATGGAATTGAGCTAATCGAAGTTGCTGGAGGATTTCAATTCAGAACTAAAATCGGCCGAGCCAATTTAGCTCAAAAGTTAGTAAAAACTCAAACCCAACGTCTTTCCAGCGGAGGGATGGAAACGCTGGCCATTATTGCTTACAGACAGCCTGTCATGAAAGAAGAAGTGGATAAAATTAGAGGAGTGGATTCTTCTTATTTTATTCGAGGAATTTTAGAAAAGAAACTGATTCAAATTTCCGGCCGATCTGAGTTACCGGGTCGCCCCCTGCTCTATTCAACGACTCCAGTATTTCTAGAAGTCTTTGGGCTCAAGGATTTATCCGCGCTTCCCTCGCTTCACGAACTCGAACAGATGATCCCCACCTCTGAAACTTCCAATCCCGATGGCGAAACACCCCAAACTCGGGAACTGCGCCGAATGGTCAGCGCGATGAACCACGATCGCACCTCGGAACTTTATTATAACCCCCGAGAGGATGACAAAATCCTCAAGGAAATTCGCGAAAGAGTCTCCGCGATCGCCACGACCACCCCTTACCTAGATGAACTGAAAAATGCTGAGGTGAAAAATGCTGAAATCCTCGCTCAACAAGCTGAGGCGCAAGCTCTGGATCGAGTGTCGCTGACTCCAGAAGCCAGGATCTAAAGTCGCTCCTGTACTTTTCTCCCCGCGCATGGTAGGCATCACGCATCATGTCACTTGAACGTCTCCAGAAAATCTTAGCTCAAGCCGGTGTTGCGTCTCGTCGTCAAGCAGAAGAATTTATTTCTCTCGGCCAGGTGACTATCAATGGAAAAGTAGCCAAGCTCGGCGATAAAGCTGAATTTGGAAAAGACGCCATCAAGGTCAAAGGGAAACTCCTCCAACAGCCCGAATCCCTGATCTACGTGGCTTTCAATAAACCCAAGGGCGTCATCTCGATGCTCTCAGACCCTCAAAATCGCCCCACCCTGGCCAAATACCTTTCGAAAATCAAGGCGCGGGTCTACCCCATAGGGCGCCTCGACTTTAATAGCGAAGGTTTACTTCTCCTCACGAATGATGGGGATTTTGCACAAAAAATTCAAAAAACTGAAGACTTAGTCCGAGTTTACTCGGTCAAAGTCAAAGGACATCCCGACCCCGAGATGCTCTCTCGAATCGAAAGAGGGACTCGCGGAAAGGGCCCTCGCGAGCGAGGATTCAAACCCCATTCGCTCCGAATCAAACAACAACTCGAGAAGAAGACTATTTTAGAGGTGGTTTTACTCGGAAGTGGTGCCTTTGATTTGAAAGCCCTTTTTGAAACCCGAGGATTTTTGGTCGAAAAAATCGTTCGGACAGCCATTGGACAGATCACCTTGCGCGAACTTTTACCCGGTGAGTTCCGATTCCTCAAGGCTAGCCAAGTTCTCGCCGTCGTAGAACAACCCGAACTCGGACTCAAACGAGTCGAACAAGAAAAGCCAGCTCGAATCAAACTCCGAGAAAAGACCGAACCAAAATGGGAAGACCGAGTCCAGCCCGCCGTTCGAATCAAACCCGTAGAGCGCCCAAAACGACGAGTTTCACGGAAATAGGCACACACTCCTTTTTGAACCTCGGGCAATCAGTAGAGGAGTTGCAGGGGCGACTTTAGATCCCTGTTCCCGGAGCCACCAGCACCCCCTCTACGATTGCCACGCTACATTGCGCCAAAATGAATCATATCAATCACCCCTTGAATGAGCGGGAGGGGACATTCCTTCTGCGGAAGATGCCCAC
>JANNCA010000396.1:0-19112 GCA_031386075.1 Oligoflexia bacterium | reverse complement strand
GGCAACTAGGCAATCGCTGTAATAAAGATGGGCCTCAGAGTGAAGCCTGTATCGATGTCAATCCAGCGGCCCTTGTCATTGCGTTGACGAATCTGATTGGCCTGGCAAAAACGACTTTTTTGATCGATAAGGAGCCTTTTGTTGAACTTCAGACGGGATCGATCCGGGAAGCGGAGGTTAGAATCATCAATCCACCCTATTTTGTGAATGATCGAAGCACATTCTTTCGTGTGGATACGGGTGTGATCAAAGGATTGGTAGACGTAGAAATTAAGTTGAAGGTGGCTAAATTCAGGGCATTGAACTTCTCGATGGCGCGAACAGGCGCAGAAAACGATCAGCAGTCAGAAAATCTTTCCTATCGGGCTACGCTGGGACTTGATTCGAATCTGAACCTAGTGGGAGGACGCTGGGAAGATCCTTTTGATCACCCGGACTTCGCTTGGGGAGGCTCGTCTCTTCTAACGCAGCCTACTTTGGTGCATCAACAGGTCATTGCAAATCAAATCGAATGGCCCCTGGTAAAAAAATGGGTTGAACTCAGCTCCAGTCAGAAGCCGCAAGCGGAGGCGCTTCAGATAGCTTCGATTCATCAAGACCCCCTCCCTCATGGGATGTCCTTTCAGTTATTGGAAAGTGGAGTTTCTGGAAGGATCGCTTATTTGAATGCTGCCGATCCGATCGAGGTTTATGGATACATCGAAGGCAAAATTTTGGGTGAACTTGGATCCATCGAGCTCGTTTTTCTCCCCAAAGAGGGTTTAAATCTGGCCGAAACGATCTTGGCGAGAGAAGAGGTTTTAATCGGGCCAAAAAAATCACGTCATTTCTTCAAACTCAAAGCACAGGGCTCTATAGAGGGCCTAGAGCCGGTCGTGCTCCGGCTCAATCGTGTAGGGGCATTAGAGCCGATCCAATTTGCGATTCCACCCAAGAAAAAATTCGAAAGGCTCTTGCCTCAAAATGGAAATCTATAGATTCTGTTCTAAAAGTCTTTTTCGACGGACAGGATCTGAATCTACTAGGAGCGTTTTATTGTTCGTGTAGCTCGCCTCGGAGGAGTCTTTGATTCGTTTGACGTATTTTTTGAAAGTGTAATCTACCTCTGTTTTACCCCAATGAGCACCGCCACTATAAAACACGGTTAGATTCGCAGCATCGAGTAATGTTTCAAGCGGCGCAGATTTTCCAGGTTGGAGAGGGATCACGATGTGTGCGCCAGGTCTACCTCGGACGTGCATCCATAGGTCATTGCCACGGGCGTATTTGAAAGTAAGCTCTAAGTTTTCGTCTTTGTTACGCCCTACCCAGATCGTCATCCCATTTTGGGAGACAAAAGTTGGGCCGAGCCAAGCGGACGGCGATGATTTTTTGGATTTGCTGGGGAGGACATTCTTATTAGGATCAGGAGTCGAAAGTTGTGTTCCACTTTGCCTCTCCCACTGAGTCAGGGCTTTGAGGTCAAACTCGCCGTTCAACTCGAGTGGTTTTTGACTGAGTAAGGCCTCCATTCGCTGGATGACTTCTTGGAATCGGATGATTCTTCCTTTGGCTTCTTCTCTACGGCGTTGGTTTCTTCGAGCATTTTTATAAAAATATTCGACTTGTTCTTGGGGTGTGCGTTTGGGGTTTTGAGGAATCTGAGCAGGTTCCCCTGTAGAATAGTCTAGGACTTGGTACCGGTCATTGAGGACGGTTGCATTGCCCATGGAGTTTTTTAAGAGGTCGCCGTAGCGTTGCCAGTTTTCCTCTCCTTCCGCCTCTTTGAGTGTCGTTTGGCTTTGACGTTTTCGATCCGAAGCTTGCTTCGCAAGTTGTTTGAGAATTTTCTCAGTGAGTTGCACTCGCAATAGAAAGGCTTCCTTTTGAAGCTGTTTCTCAAGGGTTTCAAAGAGCGTCTCCGCTTTTTCAAATAGGGCATGCCGAACAATCGGATTCGGCGGAGCCTGAGAGCCATCGGGGGGAAAGTAATAAGTTTCCTGAAGAGGCTGTTTAGATTTGGATTGGGCCGTTCTACTTCGTCCAAGGATAGTCCAGCCTGGAGCCTGAGGTGAGCTCGTCTGAGATTCTGAAGCAGACACTAAAAAAGCTTCAGGGGCAGCTGGAATGAAAACGAGCACCAATCCTAGGCGGTCCTTCGTGCCACTCTCCCCTGTAAACCATAGAATGACAGTTCGTTCTTGGTGCACGGCCTGGCATTTGAGAAGTTTTGCTCCCTTAAGGTATTTTTGTACCGCGAGATCAAAAGCAGAGCGAGTTCCCTCGGTTGCAGCTCGAGGTCCTTTCCCTTTGTGCCAGGCGAGGTAGGGGTGACGGGCGCGAATGCTGAGGAGAAGAATACAATCTTGCCGGCGCCCCGTGAGTCGAATGGCCCATTCGCCCTTGAGGTAGCCCATGGGGAAGTAGTCGCGACTAGGCACGATCAGGCGATCGACAAAAAGCCCTTCCACTTCTGGGCGGATTCCGTCGACCAAGATTTCTAATTCTCGCCAATTTAAACTAGGATTCATTTTCTCTGTTTACCGCTTCCCTAGCGATAAGGTAAAGCTTGTTCCTAACGTAAAAATATGAAGTCGAGGGTTTCCTATGGCAGTAAAATCTCATTCTTGGACAGTGTGGCGCCTTCGCCGTGGTATGGATCGGCGGTTTCGCTCGGGACATCCATGGGTCTATTCTAACGAACTCATGGAAAGTCCTAAGGGTTTGGAGGCAGGTGCTCCGGTGGAGCTTCAAGATGCAGGAGGTCGATTTTTAGCTCGGGGTTACGGCAATCCCCATTCCCTCATTGCGTTTCGTTCTCTGAGTCGAGACGAAGCTCAAACAGATACCGGGTCTGTTGAAGCTTTGGGAAGAGTTTTAGCTCAAGCAGGCCAATTGAGGGCGCAACTTGGACTTTCAGACTTCAGTCATCGCCTTTGCTTTGGAGAGGCCGACGGTATCCCTGGGCTGGTGATCGATCGATACCTTTTGGATCAGCCTTCCAGCAGTGTGAGTTTGGGTCAAGTCTTTGTTGTTCAAGCTCATACAGCCGGGGCAGATCGGCTTCGTTCCAATATTTTAGAAATTCTCAAAACCTATGTTGCTAGCGGCTCTCAACCGATTGCGTGGAAAAATACCGCTGTCCTCCTGAGAAACGACTTGAGTGTGCGAAAACTAGAGGGACTGAATGAGGAGCCCCCACTGGTACTTCAAGATATGCAGGGTCTAGATCTTCAGAAAGCGCAGATTGTTAAGATCCGAGTTGCGCCCGTACTTCCTTCTCCTGTTTCTGGGGCGTCGGGTGGATCAGTGCGACCTCTCCTGTTTTACGCTGACTTGATTCAAGGCCAAAAAACCGGCTTTTTTCTGGATCAGTTTTCGAATATTCAAATGGCGGCACTTCGCTTCAGAAACATACGCCTGACTCAGGGGCAAAAGAAAATTCGAATCTTGGATCTGTGCTGCTACGTCGGCCAATGGGGAGCGCAACTGGGGAGGGTATTTAAAGATTTAGGATTGCAAGTCGAGGTTGTGGCAGTAGATGCTTCGAGTCAAGCCTTAGAGCTTGCGCAACGAAACATTGAAGCCGAAGGAGCCACCTGTAAAACCCTAAAAGGGGATGTACTCAAGGATTTAGATTCTCTACCGCCTCAGAGCTTTGATATTGTGATCTCTGATCCACCGGCATTCATAAAAAGTCGAAAGGATATTCCAGTTGGAAAACATGCTTATTTGCAGCTGGCTACTCAAGCTTTTCGTTTAGCCAAGGTAGGAGGAGGCATTGTTTCTTGCTCTTGCTCTGCGCTTCTAGAAGAAGAAGTTTTTTCTGAAGTCCTCGCCAAGGCTGCTCTTAGAAATCAAGCTCAGGCACGTTGGGTGGGTCGAGGCTGTCAGGCGTTGGATCATCCGATGCTTGCAGAGTTTCCAGAAGGTCGTTATCTCAAGGGTTGGGTTGGAGTCCGCTAATGGCGTCAACTCAAAAGTTTGATTTTTTTGCAACCACAGCGAAGGGCATGGAAGATCTCCTATTAGAGGAGTTGAAAGGTTTAGGTGCCCAGTCCGTTCTTAAAGGAAAGGCAGGGGTGAGCTTTCAAGGGCCTCTCGAAACTGGGTATCGGGCTTGTCTTTGGTCGAGAATTGCCAATCGAATTTTACTTCCTCTGAAGACTTTTCCTGCGTCTGATCCAGACCGACTTTATGGAGGCGTGAGAAGCATTCACTGGACAGATCATCTCTCAGAGAAAAATACCCTTGCTGTGGATTTCTCAGTGTCCCATTCTCAAATAACGCATTCCCATTATGCAGCCCTCAAGGTGAAAGATGCCATTGTCGATCAATTCAGGTCGGTGAAGGGGAGTCGTCCTTCGGTGAGCCCACGGCGACCTGATGTCCAGGTCAATGTTTATCTCCATAATGATGAAGCCACTGTTAGCCTGGATCTTTCTGGGGAAAGTCTTCATCGAAGGGGTTATCGTCAGGAACTTTCGCCTGCTCCGCTGAAGGAAAATTTGGCAGCGGCACTCTTGATGACTGCAGGATGGACCTCTAGAGAAGACCAGTCCAGTGACTTGGCACTTCTAGATCCGATGTGTGGCTCGGGAACTCTTGCTATTGAAGCAGCTCTCATTGCCGGTAATATTGCGCCAGGCTTGGGGAGAGACTATTTTGGCTTTTTAGGGTGGGCGGGGCACGACGCAGGTCTCTGGTCGAAGTTGAAGGAAGAGGCTCAAGAGAAAATTCTTTTTAAACCCGGTTTGGTGCGGAAAAGGTCTCCTAAAATCATAGGTTACGACCAGGACTTTAGAGCCATTCGGGTCGCATTGTCGAATTTGGAAAGGGTCAACTTTCCAGGACTTCGAGTGGGCGCTGGGGGTGGGCTTCTTCGAGGACATGTGCATTTTGAAAAGAGGGATTTGTCCGAATGTGAAGCTCCATCTGAAAAAGGAATTTTTATCGTCAATCCCCCCTATGGGGAGCGGTTGGGTGATGTTGAGGCTTTAAAACCTTTGTATAAGCAGCTCGGGGATACCTTAAAGCAAAAATTTCAAGGATGGGAAGGCTATATTTTTACGGGAAATCCAGATCTTGCGAAAACGATTGGTCTGAAGGCTTCCAGGCGGTCAGTATTCTTTAATGGTTCGATCGAATGCCGTTTACTTAAGTATGAGCTTTATGAGTCAAGTCGAGAGATTCGAGTTTTAAAGGTTTAATCTTTGAACATGGCATTTATTCTGGTAAATCTCAGGGCATGGAAAACGATCTAAGCACGGACAAGGAGTCTGAAGAGTGTCTAGCCCAAATGGTAGAGCGAGAGGATGTGACTTCTCATCGCGTGGCGGGCGTCAAGTGTGTGCTGATTGTTCTGTCAGCTCGTGGAATGGTTTTCGATAAGGAAGCCCTTCGCCAACAAGTTTTTCTTTCCTATCCAGATGCGCTCGTCTTTTTTGAAACAACTGCAGGAAATACACTGGGTCCATCCTGTCCTGACTCCGTGGATTTACTGATTGATTTTACTGGGCCTGGGCAGCGGCAAAAATTATTTTATGCCAAAAAGCTCCGCCGACGAGCGCGAATTGCTGTTGGAAGGAATGCGGGATTTTTTAGAAAGCGAATTTATGATCGCGTTTACGATGAAGTCGAGAATCGTTCCGCAGTCCCTCTGGAGTTGTTAGCATCTGAAAGATTTGTTCAGAAAAAAATCCTCGAGTTAGCGGGTGTTGGATTTGTCCAAGCGGGCGAAACGCCTCCAGACCGAGGGAAGTCAATTGCTCTTGAGTTGCCTGGAATGCAGCGACTTTAAGATGGCCCGAAAACTTCATCATAAAAGTGTATCTGAAAAAATATTCGGAATCCTTTGTTCGCTCAAGATTGCTGTTCTAGTTATATTGAGTTTGGCTGCTTCTTTGGCGGCGGGTACGATCATTGAGTCTATTTATGATACTCCGACTTCGCAGTATTGGATTTATCGAGCGCGGTGGTTTCACGGAATTTTAGCGCTTTTAGGCGTTAATATTTTTTGTGTTGCAATGAGTCGGTTTCCCTGGAAAAAACGGCATACCCCCTTTCTTCTGGCTCATCTTGGAATATTAACCCTCCTCGCTGGGTCCTGGATGACAGAGCAACTCGGAGTAGACGGCAATCTGAGGGTATCTGAAGGAGAAACGGCAAGTGTAGTTGAGTTGGACACGGCTGCCCTGGTGATCAGCGAGAGCGATCAGGTTAAGGCAATTCCAATTCCCTGGATTCCTAGGGGTGTACCTTTTCAAATGATCGATCTTGCGGCCCACGGTTTGCCTTATGACATCAAGGTGGATCGGTTTTTGACTCATGCGGATGCCGTGGTATCCTTTGTGCCAGGTGAATCTGCCCCTGGGATAGGGGTCAAGGCAGCTCCTGCGATTCGGATTCGGATCGTGGGGGGACCGATGGGAATTTCCGAAGATATTTGGCTTTGGGAGGGAGCGCCCGCTTGGCAAACCGTGCAAGCAGGGCCTGCTCAGCTTTCGTTGGGAGTGAGTGAGGGTGCACATCCTCTGCAAAATCCGAAGACTGCCCTCCATTTTACCCTTGAAAACAATGGAAGCCTTTCTTACGTCGCTCGGTCTTCCGCAGGAAGTCAAGTGCGAGGAAACCTCCGCAAAGGGCATATCGTAGGTGAAGTGATTCATCCCGGCTGGAAGATGGACGTGACTGTGACAGTCACAGAGTGGGTTCCTCGGGCAATTCCTCAGACGATTTATAAGCCAGCTCGCATTCAGCAGGGTCCTCAGGCCCCTTCCTCTGCCATTCATATGATGGCTGCAACTACGGACGTTTGGTTGGGTTTAGGTGATCGAGCAGTTCTTGAATTGAATCACCGCGAGATCAGTATAGGTTATTATTCGAGGCGGTTTGTTCTGCCATTTTCTTTGCGTCTGGAGCGATTTACTGTAGAGCATGATCAGGGAACTCTGAATCCGGCTTCCTACGCCTCTCGTGTTTCAGTTTTAGGTTCCCCAAGTATCCCCAGTCATTCACAGGAAGAGAATATCAGTATGAATGAACCCCTTCACATGAACGGATATACCATTTACCAGGCCAGCTATGAGGACGCGGATCCTCGCCCTGTCACTTCCATTTTTGCAGTGAGCCGAGATCCTGGGCGGCCATGGAAATACTTGGGCTCTCTTTTAATTGTTCTGGGGTCTATCTTGTTGTTTGCAGCAAAATATCGACAAAAGATATCCCTACCTGTACTGGAGGCATGATGCGGTTTGTACAACTTGGAAAAGTGAGATTTTTGTTATTTCTTTTTTTCGCCTGGATGACCGTTTTCATGAGGCTTGACTCTCATTGGGGCTATGCGGCTGAAGCAACTCAGGCCGTTCAACATTCAGATTGGTCTTTTACACCCATTGGTTTAGCTCCTGTTCAAAATGGGGGCAGAATTAAGCCGCTCGATTCTCTCGCTCGTGAAGTGATTCTCTATCAAACAGGATCAAGAGCCTATAAAGGGTGGAATTCCCTGGATCTCATTTTTTCTTGGATCGCTTCCCCTCAATACTGGGAGGATCAGCCCTTTATTCTTGTTGGCCGTGAAGATGTTCGGCGACAGCTGGGTCTTGAAGATCAGCGCACTTTATATACCCCACGAGAACTATTTAAGAACTCTACACTCCTTCAGTATGCTGAACGAATGGGGAAGGGTATACAGGGAAGTGAGCCTCCAGGTGCCCCGAAAGCAAATCCCCGTGACCAAGAGCTTAAAACCGTTTTAGATCGATTAGGTTTGTTTCATAGTTTTATTACCGGTCAGGGATGGCTTCTAATACCTAAGCCTGCGCCTGCTGCTTGGGTCAGTTTGGTCGATCAGGATCATGAAGGGGACGTGATTCGAAGTCAGTTTGTGGAGTTACTCAAGTCTTATCAGGCGGGAGATCGATCTCAGTTCGAAAGATCTTCTCTTCTTTTACGTTCAGCGATTGAGGGTGAAATCCCAGGATATAGCGACGATCTAAAGAATGCTGTGTTCGCTGAGTCGTTCTATAATCGCATGAGGCCTTTTGGTATAGCCTGTATCCTTTATTTAATTTCAGCCTTCACTTGGAGTTTTCGGAAATCTTTTAAAAAATCTAAACGATGGATCAATGTATTAGCCTATTTCAGCTTGGGGTTGGCTCTTGCGAGTCATTTAGCGGGAATTGGTTTGAGATGCTTTGTAGCAGGACGTCCGCCAGTCACCAATATGTATGAATCGATTATTTGGGTGAGCCTGGGCGTGGTTCTTTTTGCTCTGATTCTTTATGCTATTCATCGTCAGGGAACGGTTTTGGCAGTCGCCAGCGTGCTCGCTTTGTTGGGCCTAATAGCGGGAGACGCAGCCCCTGCGATGATGGATCCTTCGCTTAGACCTCTTGTGCCTGTTTTGCGAAGTAACTATTGGCTTACCATTCATGTGCTCACGATTACCTTGGGATACGCTGCATTTGCACTGACCTTAGGATTAGCGAATATGAGTTTGTATCATTTTATGACGCTGTCAGGTTCAAAGCCGGGTCCCGTGAAGAAGGCTAAAATATTGGAATTGAATCAGCTGACCTATCGCGCGATGCAGTTTGGGGTGGTATTGATTGCTGCAGGCACGATTTTAGGCGGGATTTGGGCAGATTATTCTTGGGGTCGATTTTGGGGATGGGACCCCAAAGAGGTCTGGGCACTGATCACTTTGCTTTGTTATTTAGTTATTTTACATGGGCGCTTTACAGATTGGATGGGCCAGTTTGGCTTTGCGGCACTTTCCACCGTGAGTTTTTTGTCTGTCGTCATGGCCTGGTATGGTGTTAATTTTGTTCTAGGGGCCGGACTTCATTCTTATGGATTTTCAACCGGTGGGACACCCTGGGTGGTTGGCTTCGTGTCGGTTCAGATGCTCTTTGTCCTGGTTACGACCTTAGTTCATTTTAGGGTCGGCTTTGGAAAGAAAAAAATTCATTCGATGATTGTTCAGGAGTAGGCGTCCACGGTCTGGGTAATGAGGAAGAGTTTTGGGGGCTAGTGTGTTGATTTCTTGCACTAAGTTCCATAGGGTAGGCTCCATCTCGGAAAAAATCTGTGGATTCTTTTGTGCCCAGTGCGGCAAGAGCTTGAGTGGATTCCCAGGGACAAGATGAGGAAATTCTATTTTTCGAAAGCGAAAAGCATGAGCTTTAATCGTCCAGGTCTGCGGGAGACTTGAATGAGAGGAATTGATTTTTTCTAGTTTCTCTAGCTCAATGACTCTCATGAGTGCAGAAGGCCAACTTTTTATCCACTGTTTCAAATCGAAATCTTTCCCTTCTAAGGTCACTTGGAACGGGATGGATTCTGTTAGCTGGTTAGACGTGAGGCGAAAGGGCGTTTCGTTGGTGACTACCTCTCTGGGGAGGTGAGTCAGGTGGGTGTGAATTCCTAGTGGCTTAAACTGAATCCATTTGAGGGAGCGATTGCTAGAGTTTCCAGAAATACTTTCCTTTAGGCTTTGAGTGAGCCCAATAACGTCTCGTTCAAAAGGAATTCTTTCAAATACTTTGAGAGCTGCAAAGTCACGCTCTTGCTTTCGAATATCTGAAAGATCTGCGTTGTGGTTTCGAATGATGAGCTCCTCTTCGTTGAGGAGATTTTGTAAATGATATCGGAGAGAGGACCTTTCCGACTCGGTGAGGACTGGAGTGGGGGGGGGGCTAGCCCATGCGCTGCTCGGATTCGGGTTTGTGTGGAGCTCGAAGGCTCCGAATGGGGTGAAAGACGCAGTGAAGTAGATGAGTAATAAATTGAAGGTGGATCGAAATAAGGAATGGAGAGAGATGAAATTTTGAATCTCTTTCATGGCCCGGAGGTAATGCAGGGTTAGTGCCAATTCATAGCGCAAGGGCATTCAAGAAAATGTTTTCGTGCGCGGGATCTAAATCTTTAGCGCCGAAAAGCATTTTCTTGAATGCCCTGTCCTAAGAGGTAATCTTGAGGTCGATAGTATTTAAGGAAGAAAAGCAAAAAGTGTTGTCGCTGGGATAAATACCCGATCCTTGAAAGTGGTGCTGAATCGATCTCATTTAATAATACCTGCAACAAAAGAGAGTGCTCTCGGCAGGTTCCTGCACCTATTTCAATGTATTTACTGAGAGGAATATCTAAGTCGTTCTCTCGATAGTACCGAAGAAGTTCCTGGTACTGAGATCTCGGTAATAGTTCACGCGGCAGTTGGATCATTTCGCCGATGACTTGGTTCCGATCGGTTGTTGTATTTTTAAAAAGGAGACTCTTTATGCGTTCTAACTTTTCTTCTAAGGAAGTGATTTGTCCGGGTCATTTTTCTTTTAAAATATTATCTATATCTATTAAATAATTTTTCTGACTTGTTGTGAATTCTTTTGAGTCATCATAGATGAATCGGCTATTTTTTTCTAATTAGATTTATCAGTTCAAAAGATTTATTGGATCGAGCCATTTCAAAAGGAGTTGTTCCATTTTACTTTCTCTTTAAGAAGTTGTTCAAGTGTTACATCATCAGTTGTTAAAAAAACTGTTCTACTTTAAAAATGCTTTTTTCGTCAATTGCATCGTGCAAAATATTGAATACGCTAGTGGAGCGTAAAGGAAAATAAAACTTACTGTGATTTTTTTTCGAAATGAACTCATATCTGTCAGGGCTCTGGGTTTTTCTAACCCGACTTTGTAATAATAGTTGGAAGAGTTTGAAGGGCTTCTTCGAGTGGGATGATCTGTATTCCAGAAATGCTCATTCTTCGATTTCCTCCGTAGAATAGAAAACCACGGGCTTTTGGATAATCTTCAATAAAAGATTTTATGGAATCTAGATCAGAATCTCGAAGGCGGTCTGATTTTTTGACTTCAATCGCAGTCAGGCCTGATTCTCCGTAGAGGACAAAATCGACTTCGATTTTGTCACTACTGCGGTAGAAGCTGAGTTCATCATTGAGTTCTAGATTGGAAAGGGTGGCCCGTAATTCCTGAAAAACTAAGGTTTCGATTGAGGCGCCATCGATTTCGCTCGGTTCATCCAGTGGGCCAACGCGGCGGAGTGTGCGGTATACTCCTACATCAAAATAATAAAATTTTGGGTGCGTCGAAAGTTTTCGTTTGGTTTTCTTTTGAAATGCCGGCAGTCGGTGTCCAATCATCAGGTCTTCGAGGAGCTGGAAGTAGGACTCAATTGTTTTTCGGTCGACTCCGCAGTCTCTTGCGATCGATTGCAGGCTCAGGACGGACGCTTGGGAAAGGGCGGCGCTTTCAAGAAATCGTGAAAATGTACCGAGGTTTCGAACATGGGCCTCCTGTTGGATCTCCTCTCTTAGATACGTTCCAACATAGCTTTTCAAGTATCGGAGTGGATCTGGAGTAAAAAATACACTCGGCAGATGTCCATAGAGGAGGGACTGGCGAAGATTAAATTTTTCGCCCAACTCTACTGCTGTGAGGGGAAAAAGCATTTTTGTCCATGCCCGACCCGCGAGTAGGTTGGTGCCCGATTTTCGCAGCTTTCTTGCGCTGGATCCGGTCATAATAAATTGGTACTTTTTTTTATCTTCCATGAGCCGATGTACGTCATTCAGAAGGCTGGGTAGGCGCTGAATTTCATCGATCAAAATGACTTCCGAAGTTTGACCTTCGATTTCTCTTTGGAAAGTTCGAGGGTCGCGGAGGTAGTCTTGAAAGAGAGCTTCGTCGAGAAGATCAATTCGAAAGGCATCCGGATAGGACGCCTTGATCCAGGTTGACTTGCCGGTTCCACGGGGGCCGAATAAAAAATAACTCTGTTTTTTCAATGAGTTGAGAGTTCTGGGAATCATATTCCCGATTTTATCAAAAAAATGGGAATTTTGCTCCTATAAAAATGTCATAAAACATTCAAGTGAAGAAGGCACTTCTTAGGGGCTGTTGTAAGTTCTGGGTCGGGTATTGTTGAGGCTTTTGATCCTTTTTCCCGGAGTTAACAGTACCGGGCCCAGAACTTACAAGTGCATTCTGTCTTTGAATCAGCTAATCCGAGTGTATGGCCCTCAATTTGAATCGTCTAAATCCTTGCCAACGCGACGCAGTTTTACACTCTTTGGGTCCCCTTTTGATTCTTGCGGGAGCAGGCAGTGGAAAGACCAGTACGATGGCCTATAGAATTGCTCATCTCATTTCAGAGCGGCATGTGCCTGGGAATGCCATTTTAGGCCTGTCATTTACCAATAAAGCTGCGACGGAACTCAAGCAGCGGGTGAGGAAATTGGTATCTCAAACCTCGGGTCGAAAAGCCTCTCAAGGACTGACGATCACTACGTTCCATAGTTTATGCGCTAGAATTTTACGTGCTCATGCCGAGCGGTTGGGGTTCCAGGGGAATTTCAC
This sequence comes from Oligoflexia bacterium, assembly GCA_031386075.1. Lineage (GTDB taxonomy): Bacteria > Bdellovibrionota > UBA1018 > UBA1018 > UBA1018 > CAIYTD01. The sequence goes on along the minus strand of JANNCA010000396.1, from coordinate 6,761 downwards.
CATCCTAGATCAGAACGATCAGGTGGGTGTTTTGAGGCAGGTTTTAAGAAATATCAGAATCGATGACCGCCGATTTGATCCAGACGTGATTCTTTTTGAAATTGGGCAAGCTAAGAATCGCCTGATGAGTGTTGAGGAGGCGGAGACCTATTTTTTGGAGTCTAAGAAGCTGGCCCCCGATTATGGGCTAGCTGCAGCTTCGGCCTTTGGTAAGTATCAAGATCAATTGCGAATTTTAAATTCAATGGATTTTGATGATTTGATTTATTACACAGTCAAACTTTTAGAAAACGAAGCCGATATCAGGGAAGGATATAACTTTAAATTCAGGCATATCTTGGTGGATGAGTATCAAGATACCAATGCTACCCAGTTTAAAATACTAAGATTTTTGACAGAAAAACAGCAAAATCTGTGCGTTGTGGGAGATGATGATCAGTCGATCTATGCATGGCGAGGGGCTGATCCGACTCATATTCTTGGATTCAAAAATCAATATCCCGAAGCGAAAGTCGTTTCATTGGAGCAGAATTATCGAAGTACTTCCAAGATTCTAGAAGCAGCCAATTGCGTGATCGCCAAAAATAAAAATCGGTATCCAAAGAAGCTTTGGTCTGATCGGGGGCCAGGAGAGCCTTTGGTCGAGGTCATTGTCGAAGAAGATCGTGCCGAAGCTGATTTCGTAGCCGAGGAGATTCTGCGAAGGTCGCAAGCGCAGGGCCGGGGTTGGGGCGATTTTGGTTTACTCTACCGATCGAATGCTCAGTCGCGTGTTTTTGAAGAAGCTCTAAGAAGACGGCAAATCCCGTACAAAATAGTAGGCGGGCTCTCTTTTTTGGCTAGAAAAGAAGTCAAGGATGCATTGGCTTATTGGCGGTTGATCGTCAATCCGAAGGACGATGCCTCCTTGCGACGAATTCTGAACTGGCCAGCACGTGGAATTGGTAAAACCTCTGTCGATATTCTAAGTGCTTATGCGTTTGAGAATACGCTTCCTATGTTTGGAGCAATTACCGCCGCTGTAGGGTCTGCATCGCGCATGCAACAAAAAACCGCACAGGCTTTATTCGGATTTCGAGATTTGATTCTCGACCTGAGAAAGAGGTTGGAGGAAACGGATCCTACATCTGTTGCGCTAGCGGCTTGGGCGAGAGAATCTTTAGAGAGAGTGCAAGCCAAGCGGGCTCTCGAAGAGGAGAGTGATGACCCGGTTCAAACTGCAAAAAAATGGGAAAACGTTGAAGAACTAGTGCACTCTTTAGGGCAGACTTCATTTGCGGAAGAGCCTTCAGAGGCCCAAGAATTGTCGGAACCCAAAAATTCTCGAGCCGCTCCCTTTCTATTGGGAGAATTTCTGAATCGGATGATTTTAGAAGCTCAAGAATCAGAAAAGGATCAGGAAGAAAAAGACAAGGACACTCAGAAAAATCAAGTCACCTTGCTGACCTTTCATGGTGCGAAGGGGTTGGAATTTCGCGTTGTTTTTATGGTGGGCGTCGAAGAGGGTTTTTTGCCTCACAAAAGGACTCTGGATGAAGTGACAGATCTCAGTGAAGAGCGGCGACTCTGTTATGTGGGAATGACTCGTGCTCAGGATCATCTTTTTTTAATTCGGGCTAAAAATAGGATTCGCTACGGAAAACCCCAGCCGCGACTCCCGAGTCGTTTTCTAGAGGAAATTCCAAAAGATCTCCTTGTGAGAATGGATGAATCTGGAACCCCAGATCCTTCATCAGAAGAAGCGCGCCAAGAGCATGAAGTGAAGGTGAAGAATTATTTGGCGGATATTCGCTCGAGGCTGATGAAACCTTCTTGATGGCCAAAAAAAGCATCCTATATAAAACTTTCAGTTAAATAACTTTTTTGTAAATCAAGTCGGATCTCCTTTGCCCGGCCCGTTGATAATAGCTCGAAAGGGATTTTTCATATTCTGGAGTGATCACGGTACGGAAGTTAAATGACGGACTTCCCCGAATCAGTTCTGATGCAAAGCGAAATCTTATATTCAGTTGATCCCAGTCAATGGATTCGATCCATTCTGGAGAAAATATCAACGATCGGTTAGGCCAGAGCGTTCTGGCATCCACGACGACATATCGAATAGCCCAGATTTGATCATCAAAAGAGAAGTCTTCGATATATCCCAGGTCAGAGTCTGAAGCTTGAGTGTGGTAGTCTAGCGTTCCAATAATAGATTTGAGTAGGGGGGGGGCTTTCTTGAGTTCTAATTTGTTATCACTTTTGAATTCGCTAGGGTCTTCGGGAGGCGTGCCTTCCTTGAAAATATCAGAAGTCGCTGCGACTCCCCAGATTCCGGCTCCAGTCCAGAAATAGGGCCAATGGTAATAGTCGAAGAAATGTGAGTTGAGAGTGGGATTATTGTTGAACTGATGCTGGGTGATTGAAAGTTGAATGGCTTGCTGGGGCCAGTCAATCTTGATGATTTGAGATGGAAAGATGAAGACGCTTTTGCGATTCAGCCAACCGCCCGTTCGGACTAGGATATATCGAATTTGCCACTCATTGGCGTCAAAAATGATATCCCTGATTGTTCCAACCGATGTCTCTGCAATGAGAACTTGAGCGCCGATCAAACTTTTCGCAAGTTGTAACATTGAAGCACTTTCCTGTATTTTTGAATCCAAAAAATGTGCCAATAATATGAATAAGCCGGGTAGGGCTTTTTTTATTGTAGAGTAAAACGCGGCTAGAGTGCAATCATTAATTTAAATAAAATATATTAAATTAAGTTTTCGTCTTAAACTTTTCGACACGAGAAGAGTTTGAGTCTCCGCGCACTTCAGCGCCCATGAGGATGTCCCCCCGTTCAAGAGGCTCCTTAGTTCCAGTTGAGGCATTCGCCCGATAGCGGGCCCGTTTCTTTCCTTCTTGGCCACAGAGATAGAATTCCTGATCCTTTCCTTCTGAGTGAGCTGGGCTGACTAGTCTGTAGGTTTCAGGAGGATTGCCCGATGCCAGGGCGGGTAGGAGTTCATGTCGGGGTTTGCGGCTTTTCGTCAGCACTAGGTAGCTAAAAGGAAGTGTTTTGCGATCGAGGCCTGCCATTTTATCAATCGCTCTAAAATAAGGTGGGCGCCACCAACTCACTTCTTCATGGCACCAGTCTTCCGGATTATTGAGGGCCCCACAAGATTGGTGTCCTAAGCAGGGGAGAAGAATTTGGAGCCAATCGGACTTTGTTTTTTCTCGTTCTACAAGCAATGCTCGTCTGAGTTCTAGGAGTCTCCGGGATTGCAATTTGAGAGCAGGTTCAACCAGGATGATGAGCCCGTCTTCCTCTAAGTGCTTTGTCCAGCTCTGAATCAAGAGTGAAGCGAGTTCCTGGGGGGGGAGGGTAGTTTCATTGAGGTAGAAGCTCATAAGCCAGAGATTAAATTTGGGCGCAGCAGCGGGAAGCAGGCCTTTCGCAAGGTCAATCTTCCGATGGAAGGGTTTGATTGCCCAATCTCCCAGACTTAAGTGAGAGAAATAAGTCTGAGCCCATTGGGTTCCAAGTTCCAGGATGGCTTTGTCCTGTTCGATCAATGCCCAACTCCCTGATGCGGGAAGTCCGATTGGAGCGTACTTTTCGCCCGCGGCGATGCCACAGGCACCTGATGCTGGACCTGCTCCAAATTCAATGGCTTGAAAACGGGGGGATTTCCATTGATATCCCAACCGGCTGAGTTCCGACCAAATCGCAGCCACGCGATAGAGATTCGAGGGCATAAAATAGAGAAAATAAGCCAATCTAAAGTGATTCGGGTTAGAACTCTCTTTCCAATAGGGATTGAGTCCGTCGCCTTGGGCTTTTTCCTGTCGATTAAAAAGGGATGAAAGACGCGTCACATGAGGCACGATGGATCGTGCAACAAAACGGGGGGAGCGAAGGGATGGGGCGCTGGGTAAGAGCTGGTGGGCTACCGCAAACTCGGTCACCCATTGCTCAAACTCCTCCCCAAAGGCTTTGGATAAGGATTCAGGAACTTTCATAATCCCCACAACTGATCAAATGAGAAGGTCTTTGTCCAGATTCATTTTTTTGAAAGAGATAGGCGAGTGGCTTTGTGGCCACATATGGGTTAGCTTGACGCGAACATGCAGGTAGATTCGATTTGCCCGTCTCTTCAAAATCGCCGCAAAGCTTTGGTTCTAGGTGAGCAAGCCAATGCCCAAATGATAGCAGAACAGCTGGAGTCAAATGGAATTGAGCCCGTACTTTATACTTATTTTAAGGGAGAGCGCCAGGTTCTCCCGAGTATTGCAGATCCCAATAGCCTTGCTGAGATTCGGTTGATTCTGAGTCAGTTTGCCGAGTCCACACAAATGGGAAATCGAGTGACCGGTATCGTTCATCCCGGCAGTACAGTCTGGGCCGAGCGGCCCGAGCTTTGCAGTATTGCTGAGTCACTTGGGTTGTTAGTGATTTCGCCTTCTTCGAGAATTCTCTCGCTCTTTAGCAATCGGCTGAATTTTTTGATGGAGGCCGAACGCTGTGGAATTCCTCATTTAATCCAGAGTTTTGATCCCATGCATACTGTTCGAGAAGTTGAAGAATTTACCTCGAGAACTCATCAGAGATACCCCTTTGTTTTGAAGGCTGTTAAAGGCGGAGGGAGCTTTGGAGTGTGTGTCGTGCAAGAGCCTCAGACCATTGAGGAAAGGCTTCCATTTTGGCTGGAACAACTTCGCAGAAATCAGGGGGAAGCAATTTTCTATGCAGAGAGATATTTAGAGGGAGCAAGGCATATTGCTGTTCCGTTCGCAAGGTTTCAAGACGGCAAAATTCAAATTTTCCCAACCACTGATGCATCGTTACAGTGTCGTTATAGAAAATTGATAGAAATTTCACCTGCCGCTCAGATTTCGCCTGAGATGACTCACAAGTTAGAATCTTGGGTCAAGCGCCTAGCGGATCATTGTGGATATGTGGGTGTCGGAGTTTTAGAGTTCTTAGTCGATAGTTCCAGAGCATTTCTAGTAGAAGGTTTAGGTCGGTTGAATACCGGGTTTCATCTATGGGAGCAAGTGGCCCGAACTCAGGCAGTCTCCTGGCAGTTGGCCACTTTAGAGATAAATTCAGATCGGCAGCCAGAGATGCTTCGAGATCCCAAGGAGTGGGAGCATGGGATCTCTGTAAGAATCTATGCAGAGGATTCACTCTTTCAGTTGCCACAGCCGGGAGAGGTCTTTGAGACAACCCAGGAAAAGGTTTGGAAGTTTCCTGGAGTTCAAGCGGAAATAGCACTGAATTACAATCAGGGTGCGAATATTTCTATTTTTGATTCCGGTTTGATTGGAATTTTATTCGTTGTCGCTCGGAATCGCCAGCAACTTTTTAATCTGGCTAAAGGCTTGGTGAGTCAGTTTTGGATTGCTGGATCCACACAAACTAATCAGCTTTTTTTATCAGAATTGTTATCGCATCCTTGGGTCAGGGAGGAGATTTTTCATGTTGGATTTATCGATGAAGAATTTCTACCTATGGTTCGCCCTCCGGTAACGATTTCATCGCTTTGCGTGTCTATACTCCTATCGCTTCCTTTGTTTTCTGAGAAAATTCCTATGGGAAATGATTTTGGGAAGGATCTCCTCTGGATGGTGGGAGATCAATATGTAAGGGGAGGAATACCCCTTGGAAAATCTGCACTCGATTCTGTCTCGCATTGGTTGGGGGATCCCTGTTATTGGAGTTCACTGGGTGTTTCTGGTGTTGTGCGCACTGATGAAGGTGCGAATCTCAGAGTCTGTGCTTATCCTTTGCCTCTTCCGCTTCTGAATCGTTGGTTGGTGAGAGTCGGTTCTTGGTTTGTTATGGTGCGTCAAGTCCTGGGGGAGTCGGCCTCAGGGAAAAAATCGGTCCTTTCTGCACTGGTTACCGGGAGAGTTCACGCCGTTTTGTTTCGGCAAGGAGGCAGTATACCGGCCCATGAACCGATCTTAATGATGGAGTCACTGGGGGTTTTTATTCCTCATGCACTTCCGTTTGCAGCCCAAGTTAAAAGTTGGAAAGTGAAAGCAGAGGATCGAGTTTGTGTCGGCCAAGTTTTGGCCGAAATTGAAGTGTACAAAACAAGCTAGAGACGATACATTTCTAGAAATGTCGCGCTATACTCGCCAAGTCAATATTCCTGGCAGAACATCCCAAGAACTTTATGATGTAGTTTCTCAAGATCTAGATCGCTTTTTAACCAAAGCGTCTTTGGGAAAATTTCAAATAGAGCGTAATCCTGCAGATAAAGAGTTTCGGATTCAGAGCACTTTATTTTCTGCCACGCTCTGTTGCTCTGATGCTCAAATGGAGCTCCATGCCCAACTGAGTTTATTGGCGATGCCTTTTAAGTCAAAATTTGACGAGAGTATTACTCGCTGGCTTTCTAAAACCTTCAATTTATCTCAATCTCCCTAGTTCCTGAGAATGTCTGAAAGTACTGGATTGGGTACTGTTGACTGCGGGACCAGAGATCTGGAGTCGCAACAGTACCCGATCCAGTACTTTCAACAACTACAAAAGGAGTGCCTTCCATGCCTCAAGTGAGTGTGAAGTCTTCTCAGGGGATTTTGAAAGCCGCAGGCGTTATGGGGGCTGCGACACTGATGAGCCGGGTGATGGGCCTTGTGAGAGAGCAAGTGTTTGCTTTTTTATTTGGGGCAGGCAATCTGACGGATGCTTATAACGTAGCCTTTCGAATTCCGAATTTACTGAGAGATCTTTTTGCTGAAGGGGCTATGAGTGCATCCTTGGTTCCTGTTTTTACTCG